>JALWGG010000098.1 GCA_027013765.1 Acidilobaceae archaeon | reverse complement strand
TTTCAGTGGAAGGCAGGTTAAGATAGTAAGTGTTGTAGATGCGATCAATAATAGAACCCTATTCAGCTTTCCATCGCTCATCCCCGTTGTAGAGCTTGCCTTCCCTTTGGTGCAGGTGTTTAATGTAAACGGGTCTTGGGAGGGTCATACGGTGGTTTATAACCCCTCAACAAACCAGCTGGAGTATTATAAGATAATTCCCGGTTCATATGAGTTGATAGATGAATATCCAGTAGTTGTATCCCCCGATATGAGGTACATGGTTACATTAGCTGGGAATAAGTCAATTATAAAAATGTATAATGGTATCGAGTTCACAATACCCTATAGGGTGCATCCTTCGCCTACAAACATATTTATGGGCATCGAGCCGGTCAACGCTGTCCTAGATACAACTGACAGGGGAGTTTTATTAAGAATCTATGAAAATAATATAACAAAAATAATTTATTATGAAAATAATGAGAATTTAATATATAGTTTAAAAGGATTATATAACAAGTTAAACGAATTATATGCGACAATTATAGATAGTGAAGTGGTTATACTGGATCCGATTAATAATACAGTAGTTAAATCAAAGATTACAATCTCCAGCAGTCAATATATCCAAGAGAATAACCATACAACCACCACAAGCGGGATAGATACTAATATTAGCAATGGAGTTAGGAGTGGTATTAATAAAAAAGCGGCTATAAGTGTATTCATTGGGATATTTATCCTTGTTGTGATCGCATGGAGGATGCTTAGAAGTGGCCAAGGCAAGAAGTAAGGTAAGGAGTAGAGTGGTAAACTATGCACTGATAATTATTGCAGTTCTCCTAATACTATATGGACTTTATGGCGTTATTGGTGTTAGGATTAATGTCGAACCTGTAACTGCTATGAGTGATGTAGCCATCATAGACGGGTTAAGTCAAGATTATCCTAATTCTACTCTAATAGAGACTCTAGTAGGATTATTTGAGTCTAAAGGGTATACCGTGACTGTATATAATTCCAGTAGCCTGACAGTAGACCTGCTAGGTAAGGTATTATGTTCTAATTATAGCATAGTGGTCATGAGGATTCATGGAGGCAGAGTATTTGATGAGCGGGGAAAGGATACGGGGCTCGTCGCGCTATTCACCAGCGAGCCGTATAACGAGACAGGCTACAAGAACCTCCAGGCTAGAGGTCTTGTAGGTAGAGGAAGACCAGCATTAAACCCTGAAAAGGAGGTTTTCGTTGTAACCCCACTCTACGTTAAATCGCTTGAATGCAGCACAACACCAAAGATAGTTATAGTTGCAAGCTGCTACAGCATGAATAGCACAAGCATGGCAGAAGCCCTGACAAGCAAGGGTGTAAAAGTGTATATCGGGTGGGACGACCTAGTCCAGGCCGATATAAACGATTATGCATTGGAACGGGTTGTCAGAGAATTATTAAATGGCTCCACAATATCTAAGGCAGTAGGTTCCACATATAACCTAACACAGCTTTCAAAGATGCTATATTATCCTATAGCTGCTGGATCATACACACTACAGGAATTACTAGGAGGGAAATAATGACTTATAAACCCATAGAGGGGTGGATACTGAGGACGATCTATAACGGTGTACCAGTATACTGGAAGATCTCAGGATACAGGCACTATGGCCGCTACAGAGTAGCTATTCCATACAGATATGGTTCCAGGAGGATACCACCAGAACAATATGACAGGCTTCCCCTCCCAGGCCTTACGCATCTTGAGTGTATAGGTAGAAAGGCATATCTAGTAGACGTTAAACATGCAACCATATATAGTCCCGAAGCAGTATTAAAGCAGAGAATAAGGGATTTGGGATCTAAAGGCAAAGTAGTAAACCTACTCTTGGAGTCTGGGGTAGTGGAGTGGATTGGGTTAACCGGTTCATGGGCATTATTCATGGAAACCATGGAGAGTGATATAGACCTACTTGTATATACACGTAGCCCGGATAAGTTGTATAAGATATTATATGAGGAGGCACTGGATGGAGGAATAAGTCCATGCAGAGGAAGGTATAATACTGGGCTATCATATATTCATGGTTTTAGGTTATTAGATGCGTGTTATAAAGGGATAAAGTATACTCTTAGACTACTTATAAGACTTGAAGACGAGGATTGCTGCTGTAAAACAATATATAGAGTGGGGAGCATCAGGGGCTCTATGGAGATCCTATACGCTATCTCGCCCTATACAGTCCCAGCCACGTATGCTGTATACATAAGGGGGCTCGGAAGAGTAATCCTAGAGACATGGCACAGCAGGTACCAGGAACTATCCCCAGGAGCCTATAAGGCCTCGCTAGATGTATTCTATGATAAAAGCAGGGGCATAATAGTGTCTCCAGACCTGGGTGGAAGCATTGAACCACCTCCACGGAGCCCTGGGGATAACTAGGGAGGGAGTAATATACCAGCATATAGGGCTACCGCACCCGCCCGGGCTCCTACCAGGGATACCGAAATACATTACGTGTAGCAATGGATTATGGGGTAGGGGATCCGTAAGGTTCTGCAGATATCTAAGAGAATATGGTCCCCACGGCCTAGAATCAGCGATCAAGAGCACGGGTATCAAGACAACTTATGACCCGCAATATAATGCAGAGATGCCCTATGTAGAGGTTACTAGACTCTTGAAACTAGTAGACCCAGTTAAGGCGCTGGGCGATATACTAGTTAAACCCGAGAATATACTCCACTGTAAACTAATAGACTTATATGGCGCTATGTCAAGGCATGTAGATAAGAGTAATGGAGAGATGGGAGTTACTGGCAGCATAGCAGCTGGAATAGAGAACGTGGACATAAGCGATATAGATTTGATAGTATATACACTAAACCCCATAGAGGTCCTCAACGGCTTCATCAGTGAGACCAAGCCTAGGAACCTTGCCAAACGTTGGCTAGGCGGGGTGAGAGTGCATCCAGAAGTATGGATAGGGTGGAGGAGGAGGACCTTCAACGGCGCTAGTGTGAGTATAACTCTAGCACCACCAGCCCCTTCAGCACACTGCAAGCCTCTAAAGAACTACTGGAGTATAAACCCGATTAATGATACAGTAGTCAAGGTGATAAATATAGAACCCGGAATCCAAGAATCATTATTATACCCTCCATGTACACGCTATGAGGGTGGAGGCTACATCGTCTCATATGAGTATAACCTGGCATGGCTACTCTATAAGGGCGGCACATTTAAGGTAAAGGCTGGTAGATCCGGAGAGGACCTCTATCTGGGTATACGGGGTTATGAAACATGGATCAAGGCTCTCTAGCCCTCTAACTCGTTCAGAGCCTTAGCCAGGATCTCCCTCCTCTCCTTATCATCCTTAGCGGCTAGAGCCTCAACAATGTAGGATAAAACCATGTATATTTTCGAGACTTCAGAGGCTATCCTATTAACCCTGGATTCTAGATTCTTAACATTAGCTCCCAGAGAGTCTACTAGGAGCTCTAGCACGGTGATCGTGTCCTCAATGTCACCGTGATGGTGGTGATGGTGATGCTCATGCTCGTGGTGGTGGCTCTCCTCAACCTCTTCCATAATCTTCTCCAGGTCCTCCTTCTTCTTTGGAAGCGTCATCCTCTTACGCGGCACTCCACAGGCACCACTGGAACATAATACTAGACACAAGTTATTATCCATTAATGCATATTAAACAAACATGGTGGAGGGGGGATGGGAAAGGGTCTATGGAACCCCAAGATAATAGAGCTTGAAGGCATGGCAATGACAGGCCAGCTCTCCAATATAGTCCTTGTGGACTGTGACAGGCCTAAGGGCTGGAAGAAGCTCCGGGTTACAACTCTAGATGGAGAGGAGTATGAGACAAACTGTATGGAGCCTGACGCGGCTAAAAGGAACTTCATGGTATTCACACTATATATAAGGAAATGGGGCAAGGACGTCGTCAAGGAATACTCAGAGGAGGACTTACCAACCAGCAACTTCGACGAGGAATAGCCATGCCAGGGCCCCAATGAAGAATGGTATTACCGCTGACATTGAGAAAGGGTGATGATGCCCCGAATACTGAGGGGCCTATGCTATATGCTACATCTTAACAATTATGTTCTTTGGAACCCCGTTTATCAATACCACTTCAAGAGTTATATTAACATCGCCCAAGCCAGATAATGGCTCCAGCCCCTTCCTAACCCTTTCAAGGTACACTATTCTATCCTGCATCCTCCTTATGAGATCCACCAGCACGTCATACTCCTGCTTGGGGTTAGGGTTTATATATACGTTAACATTATCCATCGTCAGTACAGTACCGCCTAGCCCGCCTTGGCCTGACAACTGCCTTAAAATACTCTCAAGCTTTGTCATCATCTCAGCCTTAGCCTTAGCAGCCTCAAGCCTCCTCAGCAACTCTCCAAGGCTAGCCCTTAAACGGGAAATCTCTTCATCTAGGAATTGGAAGAGCTCGCGAGGGCTCTCGAACTCCCGCACCTCACCCGTGGGCGGGATCCTCTCCTCAGCCGC
>JALWGG010000097.1 GCA_027013765.1 Acidilobaceae archaeon | reverse complement strand
ATATATAAATATAGTTAAATGCTTCACGTATCCGAGAGGGTTTTTGAGTAAAGCACATATATATCTCTATTCAAATCACTCATAGTAGCAGAGACAAGGAAACGGGGGGTAAGGAGTGAGTAGGGCTGGCCTGCTATTTGCAACACTCTTCATAGCAATTATCCTCGCAACATTTGCCACGGTCAACGCACAACCCAGCGAGGAGGAGGCTAAGAGCAAGTTCGAAGCACTAGGATGTACTGGCTGCCACAACGGAGGTGTAGCACCCACCTGGGATGACGTGGTGGCCATGTTCAAAGAGTGGAAGAACAAGTATGGCAGTTTAGACGAAGCAGTGCAGAACGAAGTAAATTACTTCGGCCAGAAGTTTAACACGTATGACGAGATGATGAGCACCATGGCTGGAAGCTCGGCCGCAGGAACCCCAGACAACCCGGACTTCCAAGTAATAGACCAGTACCTGAGAAGCCTCTTCGAGGGCGGAGCTACAGGGACTCCGACCGAGACTGCCACAGAAACCGGTGCCGAAACCCAGACAACACCACAGACCGAGACCGAGACTACAACTCCCGAGACTACACAAACCCCGACCGAGACTGCCACAGAGACGGGTGCCCCTGAAGTCACTGAAACGCCCAAGCCCAAGATGGGTTTCGGGACTATTGTTGGTATAGCAATTATAATACTAATAGTGGTGGTCCTAGCAGCCTATGTGGTCGCTATGAGATAGTAAATTTAATGGAGACAGTAGGATTTTACAGATGAAAATATATATCCCTCTTTCCCTCCACCACAATACCTAGAAGAACCCGTTTGAGGTGGCTATTGGGGTGAGTGAAAAACCCTCCTCAGGGAAAGGCGCACTAGCTCTAATGACAGTATGGGCCCTACTACTCATACTCACATGGCTCATAGTACTAGACAAGCTATTAGAGGGGGGATTGTTCTATGGAGCCTAATGAAGGTATAATATATGAATACGTGTGGATCGTGATCGTAGCAGCCATAGTAGCTGGCCTAGCGGCCTCACTAGCATACTATGGAATAGCACTAGACCTGAACCCCGCATGCAATGCAACACCGATAGATGTAGACAAGGTCCTCCAGGAGTTTAAGCCCGGGGTCAAGGAGCTCGGCCCTGGAATATACCAAGTCGACATACTAGCGGGCCAGTTTTTCTGGAACCCCAATAAGATTGTCCTCAAAGACCCTGTTAGGGTGGAGTTCAGGATAACTAGCAAGGACGTGGTTCACGGGTTCGAGATCGTTGGCACAAGCGTTAACGTCATGGTAATACCAGGCTATATAGCAGAATTCTCATGGGAGCCCCCCAAGAACGCCGAAGGCAGGTACCTAATAATATGTCATGAATACTGTGGAATCGGTCACCAGGAGATGAAGGCTGAGCTGATTATAGAAAGAACCAACACGCTCCTGGATGGCGCGGATATAGATGCATTGGAGGTTACTGGAGGCGACATAGGCAAGATCACTGAACCCACATACATAGAGTTTGAGGGGGTGATTAGTGGATGAGGCTGGACGAGGACCTATTCGCGAAGATCACAGTAGTATTCTCCTTCATAATAATGGCTGTAGGAGGCCTATTCGGCCTAGTACAAGCCCTCAACAGGGTCCCCTTCCTAGAAATGCCAGGGCTGCTAGAGGTTAGCGATGCAAACTATTACAGGATACTAACCTGCCACGGGGTATGCCTAGCAGTGGCTATACCAATCTACTGGATCACAGGGCTAGCCGCATTCCTAAGCCCGAGGATACTGAAAGTGGGCCTAGACAAGAGGCTGCTGGGCCTATCACTAGCCATGATGCTTCTCGGAGGCGTAATGGCTACCATAGTGATCCTCGCAGGCAAAGCCAACGTGCTTTACACATTCTACGCGCCGATGAAGGCCCACCCAGGATTCTACTGGGGAGCCGCGCTCCTGATACTCGGTAGCTGGGTCTTCATAGCAGCATTCGTCAAGCAGTACCTGCAGTGGAGGAGGCAGAACCCCGGTGTGGGGACTCCAATAGCGATTTACGGGCTTCTAGCCACCTTCATAGTATGGATCGAGGCAACCACACCAATAGTGATCACTGTACTCAAGGACTTCATACCAATGAGCATGTTCGGCAAGCACGTGGACGTGCTTGAGACGAGGACCTGGTTCTGGTTCTTCGGCCACGCACTAGTCTACTTCTGGCTACTCCCAGTAGTCACCATGTGGTACTACCTAATACCCAAGAAGCTGGGAGTGCCACTGTTTAGTGAGTCCATGGCAAAGGTAGCATTCATACTCTTCATACTGGCATCTACACCAGTAGGCCTCCACCACCAGTTCACAGACCCGGGTCTTGCTCCGGAATACAAGTATATGCACACAGTGCTGACACTGATAGTAGCCTCACCCAGCATGTTGACAGGCTTCAATATACTGGCAACCATGGAGAGGGCTGGCAGGGCTAAGGGTGGTAATGGACTTCTAGGATGGCTAGCCAAGCAGCCATGGAAGGACCCGGTATACCTGGGCCTGGTAGTCTCTATGATAATCTTCGGGGTAGGGGGGATAACGGGGATTATAAACGCTAGCTACCAGCTCAACATGGTGGTCCACAACACTGCATGGGTCCCAGGCCACTTCCACATGACTGTAGGGAACATGGTAGTAATAGGCTACACAGCAACAACATACGCCATGCTGGCGGACCTCTTCAAGAGGAAGCTAATAAGCAAGACAACCGCATACTCACACATACTACTATGGAGCATAGGCCTATTCATATTCTCACTAGCATACTACTATGTAGGCCTACACGGGGCTCCAAGGAGGACCAGCAACATAGAATACGGGGGCCTACTGCCACAGTCATGGGTATTCCCAATGGAGATATCAGCTATAGGAGCAATACTAATGTTCGCTGGGGGCGTATTCGCAGTCTACACGGTACTAGGATCACTGCTATTCGGCAAGAGCCGTGGAGTGCAGATACCAGGATTCAGTATAGGAAACCCACACCCAGAGGCCACAACATTCAACCCCCTACTAGAGAACCTAAAGTTCTGGGTGATATTCGCAGCACTACTAATAATAGTGGCATACATATTCCCATTCTATGAGATATTCTCCAGGGGACTAAGCACAGTACCACCAGTAGCAACAGGGCTAGGATAGACCCTATAAAATCTACAATTAATCAACTATTTTTCCCTATATCTATTAATTTTAATTATTTATTAATTAAGTCAAGTCAGCACTCAAGACCCTCATCATTGCTTACATGCTCAGGGATGCCGAGTTCATCAGCCAAGTCTATAAGCTACAGTGCCACTGGTTAAGAGTCTTACATCCTCTTCAGGGGCTCTACACCGAGTAGGGTCAGCCCGTCTGCCAGTACATCCTTTACTAGCCTAACCAGCATCCCCTTGAAATTCCTGGCTCCCGGGTTGGGATCGTGGATCACGCTATCCTTCTGGTACCAAGAGTTGAACTGGTCTGCGAGTCTGAGGAGGTATGTGGCAAGGTCCTCGGGTGCCATGTCGTCTGCAGCCTTGGAGGATACGTAGGGGTATCTCAGGCAGGTTATTAGTAGCCTCCTCCTATCCCTTTCCATGGCTGCAGTATAATCTATGTTATGATAGTCTATCCCACCCAGCTTTTCGAGTATATTGTGTGCACGTGCATGAGTGTATTGGAGGTATGGTGCACTATTCTCCTTGAAGTCTAGGACCCTATCCATGTTGAACACGACCGGCTTCTGGGCACTGGTCTGGACCAGTGAGAACCTTACTGCACCCACCGCGATCTTCTCAGCAGTCTCCTCAACCCACCCCTCCGGGGCTCCAGGGTTCCTGGCCTTCACCTCCCTAATGGCTCTAGCCTTAGCCTCTTCGAGGACCTCATCTAACGAGATATACTCGCCCCTCCTTCCACTCATAGACCTTCCGGGGAGGCGGACGATCTCATAGTCATAATGGATCATGTTTAGCGCCTCCTTAACGTATCCAAGGCCCAGGAGTGCCAGCCTGATCTGCAGCTGCGGTAGCCTCTGGTCCGCTCCGATCACATTAACAACACTGTCTGCATTAGCCTCCCTGAACTTGTATATACTGTAGGCTATATCCCTGGTCGTGTAGAGGGTTGTTCCATCACTCCTAACTAGTATCAGGGGCGGGATCTCGAATCCCTTGGGGAGCTTGAACTTCCTCCTATACTCAGGGTTTGGAAGCACAAGCTCTTTCAGGATCCTTGGCACGTCTATGGCGCTAGTCTCCTTGTATATTATATGGTAGGGGCTCCTCTTAGCCTCTTCAATAATCCTGGCGACAAGCCCACTCCAAACGAGATCGCTCTCCCAGTCCCACGCATCGAATTCTACTCCAAGCCTTGCAAGGGTCTCCTTGAATCCTTTGAGTGCCAGCATAGCCACGCTCCTGACTAGGCTCCTCTCAGGCTCCATCCCATTCTCATACCTTACAATTATCCTTGCAACCTCAGCCTCGGGATCCTCAAGGCCACC
>JALWGG010000096.1 GCA_027013765.1 Acidilobaceae archaeon | reverse complement strand
GTCTAGGAGGGTGTCTTGGTATTGGGGGAGGAAGAGGCTTGTGGTTGCATCATACGCGTTGGCCATTGAGTATGAGACCGGCGTTCCAGTAGATGTGGGGTTCCTTGTCTCCCTTGAGGATGGGGCTGTGGAGCCCGTGTGTATCGGTGATGGGCTCCGTGTTGAGGCCCTCAAGGCTGCTAGGATGGGTGAGGAGGCTCTTGAATCGGACCCGGGGATCCCCGAGGAGTGCCCTGAGTACTGTGTGTATAGGCGTGTGTGTCTGGGGTGAGGCGTGGCGTGGTTGATATAATAATTGCCGAGCCCGGCTCCAGGCTAGGCTATAGCAAGGGCCTCCTGGTCGTTAGGAGGGATGGGGAGACTAGATATGCGGTGGGGATAAACGAGGTCGACTCACTCCTGATATCGACTAGGGGCGTGTCAGTCTCTGGAACACTCATATGGCACCTAGCCAGCCACGGAATACCGGTCTATATAGTCTCTAGCAGCGGGGAGCCCCTGGCAGTGGTATCGCCCGTGGATGCGAATAAGACTGCCGACAACATGATAGCCCAGGCCATGTGGAGGATTGATCCTGGCAAGAGGGTTACTGCTGCGAAGTGGTTTATAACGGCTAAGATCAAGGCCAGGATCTGGCTCCTAAGGAGGCTGGCATCATCGAGGAATAGGCAGGATCTTAGGGATGAGGCTTATAGGCTTGAACACTATATGGACAGGGTTAGGCACTCACAGGACCTTAGGGAAGTCCTGGAGGAGGAGGCTAGGGCAGGACGCCTCTACTGGAGGCTCCTAGCCGGGCTCATTCCAGGGGATCTGGGTTTCAGTGGGAGGCACCCCCGGGGCCCGGATCCTGTTAACAGGAGCCTAGACTACATGTATAGTATACTGAGGAGTATATGCCACTACTCCCTCATAATAGCAGGATTCAACCCCTACATCGGGTTCATGCACATGGAGAAGAGTGGGAGGCCGAGCCTTACCCTAGACTTCATGGAGCCCTATAGGTGGGCGGTTGAGCATGCAATGCTGAAGCTCCTATCGTCAAGGTTCAGGCCCGAGGCCTATGAGGGTAGACTGACGGTGGAGTCTAGGAGGATGCTGTACAAGGCCCTTATGGGTGCTATGGAGGCCGTGGTCCCGGGCCACAAGCGTAGCCTGAGGTCCTCGATCAGGATGGATGCGTGGATGCTTGCATCCGCATTGAGGAGGGAGGGGGAGTACCTACCCACTATACCACTCACGAGGTAGGATGGCCTTGGTTGTGATAATAGTTGCATATGATATAAGCGACAATGAGAGGAGGCTGAGGATGATGAGGGCCCTATTGACGCTTGGGTATAGTAGGGTGCAGAGGAGCGTCTACATACATAGGAGGGGCTTCGAAGCGGTTAGGAAGAGTACTATTGAGAGGGCATCTAGGATCATAGATCCTGTAACAGATTCAATAATCATACTACCAGTCCCAGACAACGTATACAGGGGAATGGTTAAGCTGGGCAAGGGCGGATGGGAGCATGGAATCGTCACGCTATGAAGCGTTGCCGGTAAACATAGTGAAGGAGTATGCATGGTGCCCCGCCCACGCATGGTTCTCCTGGAACGGCCCCAAACCCGTATTGCCCGGGTTCTCAAGGGTTCCGAGGGGCAATCTAGACCCTCTAGAGGCTAAATTGATCCTGGAGAGGCTCGGCCACAGGGGCCACATTATAATGGAGGCGGTGCTTGAGGACGAGGTCCTCGGGGTTAGGGGTAGGGTGGACTACCTAGCGGAGCCTGATAATGGCCCTGGAGCGGTGCTTGAGTACAAGTTCCGCGGTATCTGGGGCGACGCGGAGATAGTCCAGACAGCATTGTACACAGTCATGGCAGAACACCGGTACAAGGCCGCGTTTAAGGGATACATTGTATCAGTCTCTGGGGTCAGGGTAATAACTGAGGAGGAGAAGAGGGAGGGTGTGAGGCTTGTATATGAGGCTAGAAGGGCTATAGAGGGGCCTGAGCCGCCGGAGCCGGGCCACGACCTGGCCAGGTGCAGGGCTTGTGTATACAGGAGGATATGCCCGTGGCCCGGCAGGTAACCGTAATATATCCCCGGGGGCCTGCACATGGTTGGCTGGGTCCTAAATACTTTTATACATGTTACGGTTATCCGATACTAGCTTGGTGGTATTTTGCTGGGTTGGAGGACTCCTGCTACACTACTCCTCCTAGCCCTACTCGTTGCCCCCGCCGTGCTCTCGATAAACGCGCTCGCCAAGACATACCCGGAGCAGGTTTCTGGTGATGTGATTAAGATCGGGATGACGATAAGCCTCTCCGGGAAGTACCAGCATGAGGGTATGCAGGCCCTCTGCGGTATACAGGCAGCCATAGACTATTTCAACGATAAGGGCGGGATAGATGTCGGAGGGAAGAAGTATAAGCTGCAGCTCATATACTATGACGACCAGTCTAAGAAGGACCTCATAAACAGCCTCGACACGCAGCTGGTGACGAGCGACGGGGCAATGTTCCTCCTAGCCCCCTATAGCAGTGGGCTTACACTCGCCGCGGCCCCGATATCACAGCAGTATAAGAGGATTATGATCAGCCATGGAGGCGCTAGCGACAAGATCTTCCAGCAGGGGTACCAGTACATGGTCCAGATATTGACCCCAGCCAGCAAGTACTTCAAGACGACCCTGGAGCTGATAAAGGAGAAGGACCCCCAGGCCAAGATAGCCTTCATATATGAGAACGCCGCCTTCGCCAAGGCGGTCATGAGCGGTGCTAAGGCTTATGCCAAGGAGCTGGGCCTAAACGTTGTATATGAGAACACATATGAGCCCAAGTCTACTGACTTCTCAAGCATCATAGCAGAGGCTAAGAGCTCTGGGGCAGAGGTCCTCATAGGGGGAGGCCACTATGAGGACGGGTTCCAGCTCGTGAAGCAGGCGTATGAGCTGGGGTGGAAGCTGAAGTTCATAAGCATACTTGTAGCGGTCACACACGAATCCTTCTACAAGGACCTGGGGCCCAGCATAGCTGAGAACGTTGCAGGCCCAAGCCAGTGGGAGCCCATGGCCTCCTACACGCCTGAGGCGGCCAAGAAGGCTGGCAAGGAGTGGTTCGGCCCCACAAAGGAGGAGTGGCTCAGCTACTTCAACAAGCACTGCGAGGGCACCCCCGCATACCAGGCCGCGGAGGCTGGGGCAGCCATTGTATTCTTGGTGAAGGCAATACAGGAGGCTGGAAGCCTAGACACCGATGCCGTCAGGCAGGCCATGAACAACCTGGATATAATGACCTTCTTCGGCCCACTAAAGATAGACCCGAAGACGGGGCTACAGGTGGGCCACCCAATGGTCCTCCTACAGTGGCAGAACGGGGAGAAGCAGATAATCTATCCAGAGTCGGCGGCGACAGCAGACCCCGTATACCCAGCCCCCAACTGGTGGAAGGCCGCTGAGGCTACCGAGAAGACGACGACAACGACTGAAGAGAAGACCACTGGAAAGCCTGCTGGAGAGGCTACAACCATCACTACGAGTGGCCCTGCCGAGGAGACCGCCACAACTGAGGAGGGTGGGAACCAGCTGCTGATTGCTGGCATAATTATAATAATACTGATAATAGCCGCTGCAGCATTATTCATGAGGAGGTAGCCCATAATAGAGCCTAGAAGTAGTAATTATAGCTCTCTTTTTTATTTATCAGCTTTATCGTCTATGTAGATAGCCTATGATATGTGCCTGGGTGGACTGGTATGGTAGTGGGCGAGCTTGCAGCCAATATAGTGTATGGGGTATTGTATGGGTCGGTGCTTGGGGTGATAGCTGCAGGGCTCACCATAATCTGGGGCGTGATGAAGGTAGTCAACCTAAGCCACGGGTACTGGGTTGTAGTGGGTGCATACCTGGCGGTTGTACTCTACAAGTACATGACTCCTAGGATCGACCCGCTCCTCAGCCCATTCATAGGATTCATAGCAGGAGCCATCCTAGGAGGGTTCTTCTACTACGCCGCCCTCCACCTGGTCGTGGGTAAGGCGGAGACTATGACCCTCAAGGCGGAGATGAGTAGCCTACTATCAACCTTCGGCTTCGGGATAGCATTGTATGGCTTCATGTTCTTCCTCATAGGCAGGGGCTATATAGGTCAGTTCGAGAGTATAGACTGGACCCTCGGAGACCCGCCCTCGCTGGAGGTCCTCGGGGTAACTGTTAGGAAGGCCCAGCTAGCAGCGTTTGGGCTTGCAACACTATTCATTATATTGACCGACCTGTTCCTGAAGAGGACCATACTTGGGATAGCCATAAGCGCGGTTGCCCAGGACTCCAGGGCCGTGAGCCTAGTGGGGATTGATCCTATAAGGATCAAGCTGGTCACAACCATAATCTCCACTGGGCTCGCGCTGCTGGCTGGGGCCATCTACACGATCGCCTACCCGACGGGGATAAACCCGGACCTTGAGGGCAAGCTAGCCCCATTGTCGTTCGTGATCGTCGTCCTAGGAGGCCCCGGCAGCGCCGTGGGCAGCTATACAGCAGGGCTCATTATAGGGT
>JALWGG010000095.1 GCA_027013765.1 Acidilobaceae archaeon | reverse complement strand
TGGGAATGATAGGAACACTGCGGCCAGGATCTGTAAGGCTAGTGTAGAGCCTATGGTGGCGTATATCATGCGCAATCAGGCGTGTCTCTCGATGTCACGCTGTGCAGATTCATGTATCTCATAGCTCATATAGGACCTGCCGTCCATGTAGAGCTCAGGCTTGTATCCAAGTGACTCCAGCCCAGCGCCCAGCAGGTCCTTGGCCCTCCTCGCATTTTCAACCCTACTACTAGTATTGGCTCCCTCAGGCTCTAGGGACACGATGAACCCGTTCAACTCCTTCTCGACGAGGGTGCCCCTCATCCCCCCAACTATCTCCTGGAACAATGATGAGAGGGTTGAGTTAGCCAGCATAGCAGAAGCCTCATCGAGGTCCACAGTGCCTCTATACACTTCTATAGCGGCCTTTACAACAGCTTCCGCCTCGCTTATACTCATGCCGGCTCTAGACGCTATCGAGCTGGCTAGTATGCCGGGTAGCCTATCTAGCAGGGCCTCCCGGGGGGCCCCCAGCAGGTCCTCGCCTGCCAGGGCTTCTAGCTGGCCTAGAGCCTGGGGATTTGTATTATTTAGCATCAACCTTAACAGTTGTAGAGCTGCGGCGTGCGTATCTGTAGCGTTTAGCAGTGTAGCTCTAGCCTCCTCGTCTAGGTTGATTCCCATTGTGCCCGCGACGAGGAGTGAAGAGGCGCCTATGCTCTCCCTGCCCTTAAGTGTGCCTCTACCCTGCGGGTCTAATTCTAGTATGATGCCCCGTATAGCTGATAACAGGTCCTCAATACTACTGCTGGACTCGTTCATGTTCTCCCTGACTAGGTCGATGGCGGCGTCTAGGAGTAGCTCGCTTGTAAGGTTCCCATATACTATGGCCTTGGCCAGGCTGCTGGCCATGCCCGGCGGTATCCCAGCCCTACTCATGTACTCGCTGATCCCGCTAGCCAGGGACTGGTTCAGGTCTCTGCAGCCGTCCTCTATGGTCTTTACTCCAATTATCTCTGCTAGCCCCCTGGATTCCTCTGGTAGTGGTTCAAGTAGTGAGGCTAGGGTCTTATAGGCTGCACTAGTCCTCGCCTCATCCATAGAGTCCTGCAGCCTTGCCAGGAGCGCTATCTGGCCCCTGGCCGGGTTTTCGGAGCCCTTGATTATGCTCCTATGGTCTATATCATTTGATACCAGCTCTGCTAGGGCTGATATAGATCCTGCTATTATGGGTTCCAGCCTTTCGCTACCGTTTATGGCATCTGCTAGGATCCTGCCTGCAAGGTTTACAGCTATTATGTTGGAGAAGTTTTCTGGGCCTCCTATGCTTAATGTTGTATTGTATACTAGCACTACCAGGCCTGGATCCAGTGGCGGTATCCCCTGCCTGGATAGGTTTGACGCTTCAACTACCATCCTGATGCTGTTATTGTCTAGAGCACCCGTCTGGTAGGCGTTGGTGAGTTCTTCAAGCAGCGCCTCGGCCCTGACAACGTCATAGTAGTTGTATACTAGTAGTGGTGTTATTGTGCATGAGGTGTTTATTGCAAGTTGTATGCTCCTCAGCTTGTCTAGGGATGACTGCATCCCGATGCTCATGTTGTAGAGGCTGGCGTATGCGCTGTCTACTGATGAGACGAGCATTGCTGTGCCATTCAATGCTTTGAGTGTGTGGTTGTATGACTCGGATAGCTTCACTATCCCGTCTATGGCCAGCAGCGTGTTGTTTATTGCGGTCTTCATCCCGTTGGTAATGTTTTCCTCTATACTGGCTACCGCGTCGATCCACGTGTATGAGGACCCGTTAATCATACTCTTGTAGTCGTTCAAGTACCACTCCTTCAAGTCGTGATAGGTTTCCAGGCTCACTGGGACCCCGTGTACAAGGATTATGAAGCCCGGCTCCCCGCCGCCTTGAGCCTCCTTACTAGTAATCTTCTTGAGCGCATTCTCGGCTCTAACACTCTCTACGTGGCTTGGGAGGAATTCCTCCTGGCTTGTTTCCACTACTTCATTTATCTTCGACGCGTATACCCCTGCCACCACGACTACTAGTATCCATAGGGCTATTATCACCCATGGCCTCTCCCTTATCAGCCGCCTCATATACATCTACCACCGATATACATATCCAGCCGATATACTAGCACTATTATAAACTTTGCCTTAGCCGTTGATCGTGCTCCATATAAAACCTCCTGCTGGATACAGTATCCAGGGTGCCCGGAGCTGGAGCACGTGAAGAGGGCCCTAGCAGGTATAAGCGGTAGAGAGCTGGCTAGGAGTATAGATGCCACACAGCTAAAACCAGCGATGACCCTTGGAGATGCGGAGAGGCTCGTGGAGGACGTCTATAAATACGGGTTCCACTGTGCAATGCTCCCCCCAGCATGGATTAGGAGCGTTAGGAGCATGTCGAGGGATATGGGTGTAAGGCTCTGCAGCGTATCAGGCTTCCCAAGCGGTGGCCACCCCCTGAACGTTAAGGCCCTGGAGATAGAGTATCTAGCCTCGATGGATGTTGAAGAGGTGGATATAGTACCCCTATTCGGTGGCGATATCGAGGAGGAGCTGGGAGAGCTCGTGGATAGGGCTAGGAGCGGTGGAATAAGGATAGTGAAGGTCATACTAGAGGCCCCACTACACGGCGACGAGAGCCTTGCAAGGATGGTTGAGGCCGCCGCAGGGGCTGGAGCAGATTTTGTGAAGACTAGCACAGGAGTGTATAGTAAGGGAGGAGACCCACACACAGTCTACAGGCTGTACAGGATCGCCTCCAAGTATGGGTTAAAGGTTAAGGCTGCCGGGGGGATTAGGGATAGGATCCAGGCGGTGCTTGCACTAGCCGCCGGGGCTTCGAGGATCGGTACAAGCAGTTATAGAGAGGTCCTCAGGGAGCCGGAGTTCCTGGGGGGTATGGATTGAGGATAGGGCTCCTGACTAGCAGGTCGGCCAGGAGGCTTGTGGAGGAGGTTTCAAGGGGTATAAATGACGTGGTGGAGGTTGTAGAAGTCCCCGTGCCAGTCATATCATTCCTATCAGCCAGGACGCTGGCTAGGATCATAGAGTCTAGGAGGGACCTGAGGGAGAGGCTCTCCAGGCTAGACCTAGTGATAATCCCCGGGCGTGTGAAGGGTGATGCAAGCGAGATTGAGAGGGTTATAGGGAAGCCCGTCTACAAGGGGCCACATGACATAGGCCTGATCCCGGTTGTTGTAAAGCATGTAAGCGAGGGCGGGGTCCTCGACCGCAGGAAGCCGGCGGAGGAGGTGATAAGCGGAGTCGAGCCTGGGATAGAGTATGAGACGGCATTCAAGCTGGGATCACTCAGTGTGCCCAGGAGGGGTCCCCCAGTCCTAGTAGTTACTGAGATACACCCTGGCGTGCCTGAGGAGCGTGTAGCCTCCGAGGCTAGGAGGCACGTTAGAGAGGGTGCATCAATTATACTGGTTGGAGCCGGTGACGGCGTGTCTCCAGAGTCGCTTGCCAGGAGGGTGGAGACGGTCCTCGACATAGGGCCTGGTGCAGTGATTGCAGAGGCACCCACGAGGATGCATGCAGAGGCGGCGCTGTCTGCGGGAGCCCACGGCCTCTCCGTATCACCCGAGAGCCTCCCCTGGCTAATCGATGTTGCGGAGAGGGATACCACTGTCATTATTGGGGATAGGAGTGTTGACCGGTTATCCGCTGGGATAGACCTCCTATCGAGCGTGGGTATCTATAAGGTTATTGTGGACCCAGTGGTCGGCCTGCCCCTCATAGACCTTGCAGAGTCTATAGAGAGGTATCTAAAGGCTAGGGGTCTGGAGAGGCCGATCCTATTCACCGCCGCGAATGCTGTAGAGGAGCTTGAGGCTGACCCCCACGGGATCCACGCGGTTCTTGCCAGCATAGCGGTTGAGGTTGGGGCCAGCCTCTACCTGGTTGTGGAGGAGACGTATAAGTCGGTTCATGGGACTGCAGAGGCCTGGGAGGCGTTGAGGCTGGCCACCCATGCATGGGCCAGGAGGTCGACACCCAGGGGACTTTATAGTAGGCTCTATGTTGTTAGGCAGCAGAGCCCGCCCCCCAGCCAGGGCAGGGTTGTGGATGCGGAGAGGGTCGACTACGTGGAGCCTGTAATGGATAGGAGGGGGGTTATAGAGGTTCACGTAGACCATGACAGGGGGGTGATAGTAGCCGTATACCGGGAGCTGCCCAGCATGAGGGTTGTGGCAGCGGTTGAGGGTGTACACCCTAATAGTATAGCGAGGGCTTTAATCAGGAGGGTGGGGCTGGACCCGGAGCATGCGGCCTACCTGGGGGCTGAGCTGGCAAAGGCAGATATAGCCCTCAGGCTAGGCATAACATATACGCAGGATAATAGTGTGGTAACGCCTATATGGGAGAAGGTGCGTAGTGTTGAGGGCGACGGCAAGCAGCCCTGCTAAGACCATACTGTTCGGGGAGCACTTCGTCGTCAAGGGAGCCGCTGGAGTTGCAGCCGCTATAGGGCTGAGGGCTAGGGTTTCGGTAGAGGAGCATAACGGGGAGGGTATTGTTGTTGAGAGCGGCTTCGGGAGGGCTAGGATCGATCATGGAGGGGA
>JALWGG010000094.1 GCA_027013765.1 Acidilobaceae archaeon | reverse complement strand
GGTAACACGGTGAGGGAGGTCCTCTCCAGGCTCAGGGAGGCTGGGCTTGATGCGATGCCTGGGGGAGGGGCGGAGGTCCTCTCAGAGCCTGTTAGGAGGAGGATCGCCCCCCTAAAGATTAGTAGTGACGAGTTCCTGGAGATACATAGGATAGCCCATAGCATGGGGATAAGGAGCAACATCACAATGCTATACGCCCACATAGAGGACCCGGTCCATATAGCAGAGCACCTGGTCAGGGTCAGGAGGCTACAGGAGGAGACGGGCGGCTTCATAAGCTTCATACCACTACGCTTCAACCCGGGCAAGACCCCCCTATCCAGGCATCCAGAATACAGGAGGAGGGGTGACAGGGGCGGGCTCTATGACTTGAGGATAATAGCGGTCTCCCGCCTAGCACTACTCGGTAGGATAGACAATATAATGGCCTACTGGGTCAGCATGGGCGAGAAGCTGGCACAGGCGGCCCTCAGCCACGGGGCCAACGATATTGGAGGCACATTCTATAACGAGTCAGTGATCAGTAGAGCCTCGGAGACGATCAAGAGGAAGGGGATGAAGCCGGGGAGGCTGGTATTCCACCTTAGAACCGCTGGATGGAGGCCCATGGAGAGGGATACATTCTACAACTACTACCCGCCGAGGATGGAAGGGATAGAGGCGCCATGGCTAACATCTACCTAGCCCCTCCCCACAGCTACGCGGCCCCCATGAGGAGGGGGCTTGAGAGGCTAGGCTTCAAGGTGGTAACGACTACACCACCCGAGGCGGCCAGCCTCGTGTCCAGGAGCAGGGGGCTCACGGGCCTAATCCCCATAGCACTCCTAGACAATCTAAGGCACTGCCCAGGACCCATGGTTTATAGCCTTGGAGAGACCATGAGCGTCGTGATCGTTTCCAAGGAGCCGCTGAGCCTCAGAGACTGCAGAGTCATAGCGGTGAGCGGCGAGTCGAGGACAAGCATAATCTACCTAAAACTAGTCTCCACAAGGCTAGGCCTAGGAGCTAGGATACTCCAGCACCCCTCAACCTCGACCAAGGACCTCCTGGGCTCAGGCGAATGCGCACTGCTACTAGGGGATGAAGCCCTCAGGGCAAGGACCAGGTACTATATAGTCGAGGACCTCGGAGCCCTAGTCAAGAGGGTGCTGGGAATCAACCCGGTATACGCGGTAACAGCAACAAGAGGCAGGTGCAACAAGCTCCTGGAAGAATACAAGCCCGTGCCAAGCGATACGGACCCCATAGAAACAAGCAAGAGAACAGGGATACCGCTAGAGGATGCAGTAAAATACCACAACACAATAAAACTAGACTATAACAAGGAAGCACTAGAAAAAGCATTATGGATCTTAAAGAATAGTACAGTCTAGAGCCTACATTTAGCCACTACAACTCTATGAATATCGCGTGATACTAAATCGCGCCATCACCATGAGGTCAATGCGAGGACCTCATAAACCCTATCCCGGGCCTTAAGCGTGCCATCCTAAAGTTTCAATCTCATTATAGACAAGCTCCTTTGTCATGTATGCTAGTGTTGATAGCGCTTCTCCTACGGGGATCCAAGTCTCTCCCTTGAGGCCTGGGCATGGAGGATTTAGGCATAGGTAAACCTGTTTTCCGCTAAAGATCCTGGAAGCCCTGTATAGCTCCCTTACAGCCAGGTATAGGAAGTCATTGTTCCTAGTATAGATGTATAGGACCAAGTACTCGCTATATGAGGCTAGCACCTGTGCCAGGGTCCTCCTAGCATCCTCTATCCTGCCTGTGAATCCATGCATCCTCTTTAGGGAGTCCCTGTAGCCGGAGGCTGATAGTACTAATGACTTGTATAACCTGAAGTAGGCTGCCGGGTCTCCCAGGGATGACAGTGCTAGAGTTATGGATTTTATTGGGAGGGGGTCCCTGCTTATTATACTCCTCCTATTACCAGTTTCACCTATCCCAACGATCTCCATAGAGTCCAGGTCTATTAGGCCTGCAAGGCTTATTCCCTTAGCCGCTATACTCCCAGCAGCCATCAGCTGTAGTATGCTAGTATACTCCTGCACGTGACTGGCGGTATAGTACTGGTAGAGTACTGGGTGGACCGCTGAGTACAGGTTCATGGAACCCACCCGTTCCTTCTCAACCAGGTTCAGGTGGAGGTCCTCGCTCCTATCCCCGGCCCTAGCCCTACCAAACCATGTATACGCGTGCCCAAGCAATGCGAGGGCCTGTGTGAGTGCTGGCATTGCAGCCCTTCCATGCCTCTTAGACACGGGGCCTCTACCACCGAACCTCCTAGTGTATTCATAGTACTCGATCTTCAGTATTGAAAGAGGCATCACCGGGTCCAGGGCGTCGGGGCACATGGCCTCGCCTGAGATGATCCTTGCAACCGCCATTCCTAGATCCCGGAGGAAGCTCCTCGTCCCGGGCTCGCTTGAGATGCAGAGGTTCCGAGTCAGGATCCAGATTATATTCCTTCTATCGTTACCCGATAATGGTGCTGGGGGTCTTCTGAGGATCTCTGGCACGACCACATTCTTCAGGGTATCTGAGACTACCAGCGGGTTATGTAGCCTAATGGTATCCCCCCTAACTTCTATAAGTCCGTTTGATGCTAGAGACAGTATGGTGGTTAGTGCTTCATGAGCCCATAGCCCTCTTGGAGGCAATGGAAGCTCATGCAGCAAGCCTGCCACCCCCCATCAGGGTAGGCTTGCAACTATACCACACATGCCACCCACCGGGTAGCTCGGATAGTCGTCGTGGAGCACGACTATCCCTGGATCCACGTATCCCCCGAGAGGCCTGGATGCATGAAGTATATCAAGCCCAACGGGTTCTCCCGCCCCGGAGTATGCTGCTATATCCCTTGGGTCCCATACCCTGACAACCTCGATCCTCCCAGCTCTTGGGAACTCCTTTACCCCTGGGCTAGGGGTGTAACACATGGTTTCTCCCCCAGTAACTATACTTGTCTCTCCAACCTCCACATGCTCGACATCTACAATCCCCTCCTTTGTCCCTATGTGGGTGGCCGAGTATGCCGCCAGCTTGAGGTCCTCCAGGGTGACTCCTTCACTGAGCAGATCATCACTGAATACTATTGAATAGTGGATCCTAGTCATGGGCGCTGAGACAACTCCGAAAATCGTGGTGCTAAACCACATATCCTCCCTAGCCCTATACGCTCTTCTAAGGTATGGGATATTCAGCGACCTAGCCAAGTCTCCATATGGTATAGCAGAACCCTCAATAGCTGCACCAATCGCCAGTACATGCCTAGCAATCCTGTATGTGCTAGAAGCTATCACCCCATTAACCCTAGAAAGCTCTCGCCGCCGCTGAGCTAATGCTAGGGGTTTGGATAGCATCCCAACTAGGCTGCTTGGAGGAGGTAACGGGAGGGATGGGCCTCCAACACTGGTGGATAACTGCCTCACACTCCACCCCCACTGCAGCCTTACCGTAGAACTCACGTAGACAGGCATGGCCGACCCTCCTAGCACGACGCGTCTTCTAGCTTATCCTCCACACTTAGTACCGCATCGATTGGGTCCTCAACCCTTACTGCTCCATCCCTGGGCTCGTCCACAGGCGCCCCATTATTTACGTAGTAGTACACCTCCACATAACCGCCTAGGCGGGATACTATCCTCCTATACCTGCTAGCCCTAGCCACCGTATCCAGGATATATCTCTTGTAGTGGCCTGGAGCCGGGTTGAAGGGTAGGGGGTGGCTAACTACTGCCACCAGGCTCTCGATGTCCCAGTGTGGTAGGAATCGGGACCTATTAGCGCCCCACTGTGCATTACCTATTAAGGCTGCCAGAGCCTCTAAAGCTGTCTTCATCCTCTCCATCTTATCCTCCAGCGGCTCCCTCTTTAAGGACCCGGTACATCCTATACCGTCAAGGTCCAGCCCCATGCTAACTGTATAGATGGAGCTTCCAAGCTCCACATAGTAGATCGAGTGCCTGCCATCCCTTGCCCCCAGGCCCTGTCTTGAATGAATCACCGCTTCCATACCCGTTGATGCATACTGCTCCAGGGCGGGGATCATGTATCCAGCCTGGAACCTGCTAGTCCTCTTAACCGGGGGCTTCCCGGTATACAGGAAGCCTCCTACATCCTCAACAATACAGTTGCTGATCAATGTCTTCTCAAACTTATGGATGCCGTCCTCACTACCCATTCTAGCATGCTCCAGCAACTCATCAGCATAGCTATATCCTAGCTCACTTACCTTCTTAATAACCTCATCCGTTGAATGCTTTATGAAGATCCCATTCAGGCAATAAGGGCATACGGGTAACCCCTTTATACTTGCTATCCTTGCGAGGACCTCCTGGTATCCATGTGCTATGCTCTGCCCACTTATTACTGGGACATGCTTAATAACATATACAGGCTGCCCGCCCCTCACAGTCCTAACGACTACGGGAGCCCTCTTATGCCTGGCAATGTTACCTATATTCTCTGCCATGTTTAATGCCTCCATGTTAACGTGAAGCCTCATGGATAACCCAAGATATACCATACATTCCCACCCCATCATCCAGCAAGTGTAAGTGTTG
>JALWGG010000093.1 GCA_027013765.1 Acidilobaceae archaeon | reverse complement strand
GCCCTGGATAATGGCTGGACCACATCCAGACACCCAAGAAAAGCACCCAACAAAAAGCCAGCCCAAACCCCGCACACCAGAGCCCAAACCCTGGGAGGCCCCTTAAGGGGCACGAGATCCCTAAGGATCCGTGCCCCAGCTAAAAAGGGGCCTCCCAGAATAACGGGCTCCCACGCCCCCGGCATGGGCGTGGCACCAGCTGCGGGGCCCGGGGCATGGCTATAACTAGTAGGATGCTTTTCTTGGGTGGCTGGATGTGGTCCAGCCATTATCCAGGGCCTACAGGGCCCTGGATCCTTGTACCTTTGGTTATTCCAAGGCCCTCCGTATCCCCTGGAGGGGCTCAGGCCTCTACCAGGCCGAGCCTCTCCAGGGGGAGGACCTCCCGGGGGGAGGACCTCCCAGTGGGAGGGCCCATCAGGGGGGAGGTCCTCGGCGAGGACTCTGGCTGGATATGGATAGGGAGGAGTAGGAATGACCATGTAGCCGCTGCGCTGAGGCTCTATATACTTGAGAGGTCCTCAATCCTCCTCAAGACTCTGGCAGGGGCTAGGAGGCTCCTCCTAGGGAAGGCTAGGGCTTATGAGGGGGTCGTGCTCCCGGGGTACACCCATGGGCAGCCTAGCCAGGTCCTCACGGGGCATGCCTCCTCCTGGCATATGAGGAGTCTTTGTCATGGGCCTTCAAGGCTATACTATCCTCCCTTGAGCCCAGCCTGGAGTCCCCCCTGGGGGCTGCCGCGGGGGCCGGGAGCCTCGTGGGGCTTGATGAGGAGTGGATAGCCTCATCCCTGGGCTTCAAGACCGTGTACTCCTCCCCCTACCACGCTGCTGGCTCAAGATTCTTCCTTGAATCCATCCTAGCGGGGCTCATGCTCCTCGGGGTTGAGGCCTCCAGGATAGCTGAGGACCTCATAAGCCTCGCCGAGGCTGGGCTGGCAAGGATCCCGGACTCGCATATAGCCACCAGCAGTATAATGCCCCATAAGAGGAACCCGGTCACGCTTGAGGTCGTTAGGGCGAGGTCCTCAAGGCTCCTGGGCGCGGCTGTGGCCGGGCTGGGTATACCCCTGAAGCTGAGGCTGAGCTACAACCTGGACCTGCAGGAGGCCAACCAGGTGCTCTACGGGGCCGTGGAGGACGCGGTGCTCATAGCAGAGGTCCTCAGGGACCTAGCCGCGGGGCTGGAGCTGGACCCGGGCCAGGGGCGTAGGCTAGCAGAGGCATATAAGCCGTGGAGCAGCGAGCTGGCGGAGGCGATCGCGTTAAGGGAGTCGATCCCCCTGAGGAGGGCCTACACCATGGTGGCTGAGGCGTATAGGGGTGGGGGCGTGGAGGACCTCTCTAGGAGGTATGGGGTGGATCACGGGACCGTAGCGGTGTTGAGGAGGACTGGATGCTCAAGGGACAGGATCAGGGGGGTGCTTGAGGCTAGGATGAGGATCCTGGAGGAGGACTCCAGGCGTGTTGAAGGGCTTACACCAGCCGGGGGCTTCCTTAGGAGGGCCCTTGAGGTCCTCGATGAAGCCTGATCCTTACATGGTAGTAGTCCTGCTCCCTGCTCCATGCAGCCATGACCACGGTCCCATCAAGCTCCCCTTCCAGTAACTTGACAGTCTTGTCCAGGCCCTCCTGGTAGTCCTGGGCCGGTACAATGTAGGGGTTGGAGCCCCAGAGTATGGCGACGCTCCTGGCTACGGCAACGGTAGGGACGCCCACATAGTACCCGTTGCCCGGCCTGAAGGCGCTTATCCTTCCAGGGAAGGTCCCGCTCCTGCTATAAAGGACCAGCACCCCGTCGAGGTTCTCCACGAGCTCTACAATACCCCTGGCAAGCCTATACTCCGGGCCTGCCGCCGGGGGCCTGTATGGCTCATAGTCCCTCAGGGCCGACTCTATGATCCTGGTGAGCCATCTAACAGCCTCCACCGGATACCTCCCCACAGCGGTCTCGCTCGTCAGCAGGAGCGCGTCCACACCGCTCCTAGCCCCGGTGTAGACGTCTACAACATCACTCCTCACGGGCACGGGGCTGTCTATCATGCTTGGTAGGAGCTCTGTCGCGAGGATCACGGGCTTATACCTATCCCTAGCCTCCCTTATGATCCTTGCCTGTATCCATGGGATCTCCTCCAGTGGGTAGTGCATCCCAAGATCCCCCCGCGCTACCACGACGCCGTCACTCCTGCCAGCGATCCTGCCTGCATTCAGGACCCCCCGGGGCGTCTCTATCTTCGCTATAACCCTGATATGCCCGGCCCCCCGGCTCCTAAGCTCCTCCCTGACAGCCTCTACATGGCCTGGATCGTTGGCATAGCTCACCATCACGTGGCTGAAGTCCCTTGAGGCCACGTATTCAAGGTCCCTCAAGTCCTTCTCGGTCAACGGGGGGAGGGGGAGGTCCTTACCCCTGATGACGACGCCCTTCCTAGGCTCTATCACGCTCCCGGCGAGGACCTCCCCCTCAGCCCATCCACCACCCTTCCCGGTTATCCTCAGCACCACCCTACCATCTGCTATGAGGACCTCGTCCCCCGGCTCAACGGCGTCGAAGAACTCGGGCCTGTCGACCGGCACCCCGTCGCCGTCTATGGATAGCCGGATGGTGTCGCCCCTCCCAACGTGGATGGGCTTGAAGCTCCCAAGCCTAACCCTGGGGCCCTCAAGGTCGGCTATTATAGCTAGCCTCCTCCCCGCGGCCTCCTCGGCCCCGTGGATGCTCCTTAGCATCTTATCCCATACACTCCTATCCCCATGGCTGAGGTTGATCCTGAAGCCTGACACCCCCAGCCTAGCCATCTCAGCTACAACGCCGGGATCCATTGTTGAGGGGCCCAGGGTAGCTAGCACCTTGACGAGCGCCCCATGCACATGCAACACCCCCAGCCCTGAGGGAGCCTCTCATGCGGGCCTTGTCTTCATGGGGGGCTACAGCCCCTTAAGACCCGGGTTCCATGCAGGTTAATGTCATCGGCCCGGGTAGTGTTGCTGTGGATGTAGGGGTTTTAACATTATTAGTGTATAGACCCTGTAGGTGGTGCGCGCGTGGTTGAGCGTGGATGCTGGCTGGGGCTACCTGCTGGTCTCCGCTATAGTATCGGCCACGGCAACTTGGCTACTGCTGGAAAGGTGGATACCGGTTGCCCACAGGCTCGGGTTTACCGGTGTTGATAGGAATAAGCCTGGGGGGGTTAGGGTTGCGGAGATGGGTGGCGTGTGGGTAGCAGTGGGCTCGGTCTCCGGGATACTGGTGCTCCTAGCCCTCTACAGGTATAGGGAGGGCTACCTGTATAGGGGGTATGAGTTGTTCGGCTCCTCCCTACTCCTCTTCATGGCCAGCTTCATAGGGCTGATGGACGACCTAATGGTTAGGACCGGGGGGTTGAGGAGGATCTACAGGATAATGGCGACGCTGCCGATAGCGGCCCCGCTGGTGGTCATAAAGGCTGGGGTGTCGAGGATGGATATACCCCTCCTGGGCCCCGTGGACCTGGGCCTTGTATACCCCCTAATACTCGTCCCGGTAGGGGTCATGGGGGCTGCTAACGCCTTCAACATGCTTGCAGGCTATAACGGGCTTGAGGCGGGCATGGGCCTCCTCCTAATGATCTACACCGCGGTATACAGCTATGCCAAGGGGGTCATGCACGTATTCTACCTAAGCATGATAATGGCTGCAGCGCTCGCAGCATTCCTAAGATTCAACTGGTACCCTGCAAGGGTATTCCCGGGGAACACCTTCACATACGGGATGGGCGCATACTACGCTGCACTAGTAATCCTCGGGAACTTCGAGAAGTTCGGCCTAGCACTATTCACACTATACTTCCTAGAATTCCTCCTCTTCATAAGGGGGAAGCTGGAGGGTGTGGATAAGGAGAACTTCGGCAAACCAGTAGACGGCAGGCTGAAACCACCATACAAGAAGGCATACAGCGTAACCCACATAGCCCTAAAAATCCTAGACAAGACGATCGGAGCCACAGAGACAAGGGTAACAACACTAATACTAGCAGCACAAGCAGCCATAGGAGCACTAGCACTACACCTACTCCTCTAACCACCACAACACCCAAAAACCAAGAGGATAATGAGACCATCTATGCCAGGCCCGCTTAGGCCCCCGGAGGCCCTGGATTTGTTAAGGGCGGCACTATACATAACCCTTATATAGTGCCGCGAGCCTCTTAACCGCCTCCTCCGAGCTGTATCGCTGCACCGGGTCGATCCTCATCATCCCATACAATACGCTCTTCAAGCCTTCATCCAGCGGTTCAAGCACTTCCTTCAGCAGCTCGTCGCCCGCCTCCTCCCCGTCTATATACTCGCCTGTTAATAGGTATAGTAGCAGGTTCCCAAGCTGGTATACATCAATCCTGTTCTCAAGCCCCATACTCCTACCCTTCTCCCTCAGATCCCTATAAGCCTGCTCCGGGGCCCTCCACCCTGGGGTGTAGTGGCCGAATGGGCTCCTGGTGCTGGATATTGATGAGAGTAGCCTGGTTAGGCCTGAGAAGTCTCCAAGCATCCCGGTACCATTATCCGAGATGAATATGTTACCAGGCTTTATATCCCCGTGCACAAGCCCCCTGCTATGGATGTAGCGTAGCGCATCCCC
>JALWGG010000092.1 GCA_027013765.1 Acidilobaceae archaeon | reverse complement strand
GCCTTGATATGCTCACCTCAAGGCTTCCATCACTCATCCTGTCAACGATGACCTGCCTCCTCAATCCCAGTACCGTTGATACAACCTTGGCTGTATGCGTTATCTTAGCCGTGCTTGCAGTGGAGGGGCCTACTATGATCCTGTTAACTGCCAGATCCTCCTGGATCACCACCACCTTCTCACTACCATTAATTATGAAGTACCCCCCGGGGTCGTAGGGGTCCTCGCCCACCTCTATGAGGTCCTCCGGGCTCATCCTAGAGAGGGGGTCTATCTTCGACTTCACCATGATCGGTATCTCCCCGATCTCGACCTCCTCCCTCTGAGTCTCTATCCCGTTCTCGACTAGGATCATCTCAAGCTTGAGGGGCGCGGCGTATGTGAGGTTCCTAATCCTACATTCGAGGGGGAGGACCTTGTGGGTGAAGCCCTCGGCCTCCTTGACCATGGGCTCCCCTATTGTTAGCTTGCCCAGGACTATCTTGACATCGCTCATCTCTATGGGTGTATACCTCCGCCTCCTCCCCGCTATGGTCCTCCAGGCGGGCCTTATCTCCTTGTAGGATGCGACAATCTTGTGGATCCTATTGACCACGAAGTCGTTGAATGAGTCTAGATGCTGCCTGGAAAGCCCCATCTCCCTTGCAGCGGCGGCGTTAACGATCCAGAGATCATCAACTGTAATGGTGTCCTTTTCAAGGCTAATCCTGCGGCCCATTTAAAGGCACCCCCAGGCCCCTTAGAATGGTACAACTATTCTATAGGCGATCGACTCTCCACCGGTAGGAGACTTCCGCTTAATCTCCACAATATCCCCGGGCTTCCCGCCTAGGAGCTTAATAATAGGGTCGTTGATGCTTATCTGGGGGAGGTTCCATGGCTTCACGTTATACCTTCTGAGGACCTCCGCCGCCTCCTCCACCGTTAATATCCTATGCTCGGGGACGAGCTCATGCATAAGTATCTTCCTAGTCACGCGTTTTGATTTAGACGGCACTATACCTACTACCTCCGCAGACTAGGGGAGTGTAGAAGGGGCCTTATTAGGGTATCGGGAGGCGCGTGGAATTATGGTAGGAGCCCGGCGATGATGTGGCGGGCCGGCCGGGATTTGAACCCGGGACTTCCGCCCATCGGGGCCCTGGCCCCCTGATCGTCTACGGGTTAAAAGCCCGCCGCTCTGCCTGGCTGAGCTACCGGCCCTCCACTACACCGTTTCCCGGTATCCAGTTAAATATGTTGGGTGCATCCTCTTAATGCCCTCCTCCTCCACGGTATCTAGCCGGGTGCTGTAGGGCCTTGGAGGGTGCTGCTGAGAGGGCTAGAAGATATATAATTGGGGTTAAGAGGGTTCTTGAGGACCTCAGGGTGCCAAGACTTCCCGGCGTCGACGTGGATAGGCTTATAGACGCTGTTAAGCGTTACGTTGAGGATGCTGAATACTACCTTTCAAGGGGTGATGGAGAGACAGCGCTTGCGGCTGTAAGCTATGCTGAGGGG
>JALWGG010000091.1 GCA_027013765.1 Acidilobaceae archaeon | reverse complement strand
GCAGCGTGGTGGGCAGCTATATGGCAGGGATCATTATAGGGTTGACATACATGATAACATTCGGCCTGACCGACAGCGACCCCATAGCGCTCGCCATAACATTCATAATGCTGATCATAGTCCTAGTCGTCAAGCCCACAGGCCTCTTCGGGAGGTGAGCCGGGGGTGGCAAGCCTATACTCAAGGGTGTTCCCACTACTACTCACAGCATTCTTCATCCTGGGAGGGCTACTACTCTACGCCGGCCTCCTATCCCCGGCAGCAGCGACGTATATGATAGACCTCATGTACTATATAGGGATATCCCTGGCCATGGCAGTGATCATGAGCTATACCGGCTACGTCTCATTCGGCCACACTGTATTCTTCGGCATAGGGGCGTTCATGACCTCACTCGTCATGGGGGTAGTATATGGGAAGGCCCTCATGGAGGGGGCGAACCCATACCCCTACTTCATAATGGGCACACTGCTAGGGATACTCGTTGCAGCAGGCCTAGCAGCCGGGGTTGGTGTAGTGGTCCTTAGGCTGCGCGGGGCATTCTTCGCAATAGCAACCATAGGCCTAGACTATACAGTCCTCAACCTAGTGAAGCTCTATGAGGGGGGCTTCGGAGGGGGCGAGATCCACTTCTTCGTCAGCCAGAGCACGGAGGAGAAGTATCTAGTCTTCCTCATAGCATTCATGATCAGCCTAGGCCTGGCATACTATACTAGGGTTAGCAGGATAGGATACGGGCTCATGGCCATAAGGGAGGATGAGGATGCAGCCGAGGCCGCGGGCGTCGACACATTCAGGTACAAGGTCCTCGCATTCACCATATCAGCGGTGATAGCAAGCCTGTGGGGAGCGGTTATAGCATGGAGGGATGCAGGGGTCGTCGCCGAGAGCGCCTTCTCACTATTGAATAGCGTGTACATGATTGTAATGAACACGATCGGCGGCCTAGGGACTATGGCGGGCCCGATAATCGGGGCCCTAATATTCTACCCGCTATACAGGGTGCTCCTAACCAGCATACCACAAGTAGCACTACTACCCATGGGGATACTGGTGATAATAATAGTCTCCCTAGTCCCAGAGGGGGTGGTGGGAGTCGCCAGGAGGATATACGCGCCCCTCAGGAGACACCTATACTAGGGGGTGGATGCCATGGCACTGCTAGAGGTACAGGGGATAGTGAAGAGGTTCAGGGGCCTGGTGGCGGTGGATAACGTGTCATTCACAGTGGAGGAGGGAGAGATAAAGGGACTCATAGGCCCCAACGGCGCCGGGAAGACAACGCTCTTCAACGTCATAACTGGGGTATACAAGCCCGACGCGGGGAGGGTCATATTCATGGGCAAGGATATAACTGGGCTCAAGCCCCACAAGGTCGCAAGGCTCGGCATAGCCAAAACCCACCAGGTCCCCAAGCCCTTCGGAGAGCTCACTGTCGTGGAGAACGTTGCCGTTAGCAGCCTATTCGGAGGCAAGCACCGCAGCGTAGGGGAGGCACTGGAGGAGGCCCGAGGGGTGCTGGAGACCGTAGGCCTCGGGGAGAAGGCCGACCTGCCAGCCAAGGTCCTCAACGTGCAGGAGAAGAAGAGGCTTGAGCTAGCCAAGGCACTATCCATGAAGCCCAAGCTACTCCTGCTAGACGAGGTCCTCGCAGGCCTAACCCCGAGGGAGATAGATGAGATGCTAGACCTCCTAAGGGAGCTTAGGAGGAGTAAGGGGATCACCATGATCATGATCGAGCACGTGATGCACGCAGTCATGAATATAGCCGACAGGATCGTGGTACTCCACTTCGGCAGGAAACTAGCCGAGGGGACGCCTGGGGAGATTGCAAACAACAAGGAGGTTATAACAGCATACCTAGGCGACCCAGAGCTTGCATTGAAATTCGTCAGGAGGGAGTAGCCATGCTAGTCCTGGATGCGAGGGACCTTGAGAGCGGGTATGGGGAGACCCAGGTCCTCTTCGGGGTCTCAGTCAAGGTTAAGAAGGGGCAGCTAACCGCGATACTAGGCAGCAACGGCGCCGGGAAGAGCACCACCCTATGGACTCTCATAGGAGTCCTCAAGGCGTGGAGGGGCAGCATAACCTTCCAGGGCAGGGACGTCACGAGGCTACCACCCCACGAGAGGGTTAGGATGGGCATGGTACTAGTCCCGGAGGGTAGGAGGCTATGGCCAGACCTCACAGTCAGAGAACACCTTGAACTGGCAGCCACAACCCCAAGGGCCAAGAGGAGGAGGGAGGAGAACCTTGAACTAGTATACACATTATTCCCGAGGCTCAAGGAGAGGAGGGAGCAGAAGGCGGGGAGCCTAAGCGGGGGAGAGCAGCAGATGCTCGCCATAGCCAGGGGCCTAATGCTTGACCCGGAGATCCTCATGCTCGACGAGCCTAGCCTGGGCCTCGCACCCAAGCTTGTCCAGGATATAATGGGTGTGATTAGGAAGCTGAAGGAGGAGGGCAAGACCATACTACTCGTGGAGCAGAACATACACATTTCACTATCTATCGCGGACTATGCATACATACTTGAGAACGGCAGGATCACGATCGAGGGCCCCGCGGATGTTGTCAGGGAGGACCCGATGGTTAAGAAGGCCTACCTAGGCCTCTAGCCCTACCTCCTCCTGCTACTCAGCTTTCTAGCCTCCCTCTCGGTCTCCCTCAGTATTAGTATATCCCCTATCCTAACCGCGCCTATAACGTTCCTAGTAATGATCCTCCCCTTATCCCTACCCTCAAGTATCCTGACCCGGACCTGGGTGACCTCCCCGGCAACCCCGGTCCTACCGATGATCTGGATGACCTCTGCAGGGTAGCCGAACTCCTCTATAATCTTCTCCCCACTAGCCTCAGCCACGCCACAGCACCCGTGGAGGGTATATGAATGGTAAAGATATTAAATCCTACTCATAACCCTCCTAATCCCCCGGGGAAGCGGATGCCGAAGCATAGGACATGTAGCTACTGTGGGAGGAGGATCGAGCCCGGGACAGGGTTAATGTTCGTCACCAGGAGGGGCGACATACTCTGGTTCTGCAGCAGCAAGTGCTACAAGAACTTTATGAAGCTCAGGAGGAGGCCCGATAGGCAGGAGTGGATAAGGAGGATGAAGGAGAAGCTCCTATGACTGGCTCCTAATAACGATGCGCCCCCCTCCATCCTCCAGCACCATGTACCCCAGCCCGGCAGAGACCCTCCTAATGATCCTGAAGGTCACATCCAGCTTCCCAGCCTTCCAAGAGGCCTGGGACTTGTACCATGAGGCCTCAGGCGGCCCATAGCCCTCCAACGCGATTTCCGAGGCTCCCAGTGCAAGTCCTATGATGACCGCTCTATCCCCGTCTGTGAAGCCCCCCAGGGGGAGGGTGTTCTGGGGGGTGCACACCTGGCTAGTATATATAGTGTCTACCATGGGCCTGTAGCCTGCGACGCGGTATATGTTATCGGAGTGGACGTGTATGAATGCCACATCAGCCGTGTAGGGTATGAGGGATACTATAGGCTGCAGGGCGTCGAGGTCGCTCGTTATGTATGAGAGCCTCAGGCCCCAGGAGGCGGCCAGCCACGCGGCGGGCTCGGGGCCGGCGTAGGCGTCGCACCCGCCCGGCGGGGCCACGGCGTTTGGCCCTATTATACACAGCCTGGCCCCCTGGATCCTGTTATAGAGCCTATCAAGCCCCCTGCACAGGCTCCAGCAGTCGAGCCATGCATATGTGGACGCCCACACCTCCCCACTCCTATCAAGCCCATACTCCTCCTCAGCGACCACGTAAGCCCCTCGGGCGTGGCTACAGGCCTCTATAAACCTGCCTGCAAGGCTGCAGCATCCAGCGTATACACTGTAGCACCAGCCCATACGTATCCTGGGAGGGATCCCTTATTATACAGGTAATAAATCTGCATCCATGTGGTGACTATGATGGCGGTTGAGAGGACCCTTGTACTGGTTAAGCCCGACGGCGTCGAGAGGGGCCTGGTGGGGGAGGTCATATCGAGGTTCGAGAGGAAGGGGTTCAAGATCAAGGCGCTTAAGATGCTTAAGATGACCAGGGAGATGGCCGAGGACTTCTACAGTGTACACAGGGAGAAGCCCTTCTTCCAGGACCTAGTAGAATTCATAACAAGCGGCCCCATAGTGGCGATGATCCTAGAGGGGGACAGCGCCATAGATGTTGTAAGGCTCATGATCGGGGCCACCGACGGGAGGAAGGCGCAGCCAGGCACAATAAGGGGCGACTACGCCCTATCAATCCAGAACAATATAGTGCATGCAAGCGACTCCCAAGAAAGTTTCCAGAGGGAATACAAGATAGTGTTCAGCGAGGATGAGATAATCCCGTAACTCCCACGATTGATCAAGGACTCCTTTCCAAATCACTAGTTTATGAATATAGGTTGATTCGGGCCGGGCAACTTGAACCCTATATCCCCTGCCGGGGCGTTTGTTGCTAGTGTTTTACCGTTTTTGGTAGTTTCGCTATGACCCTTATGTAGCTCCTGTCCCCGCTCTTCCTCTTTATCTCCGCTATCTCCCTGAGGACCTCTAGCTCGTCCCTGCTTAGGAGGTCCTTGAGCTCTGTCAGCATCTTGAGCGCGTGTTCTGAGGGCACGCTCGTGTATAGTATGTCCCCCTCGTCAGCGTGCCTCCC
>JALWGG010000090.1 GCA_027013765.1 Acidilobaceae archaeon | reverse complement strand
AGCCTCTCTATCTCTCCAAAGCCCCCGAGTACACGTGAGAAGGCGTCGAATACAATCCCCACACCCCCCGCGAATCCCTCCACCCCGTAGAGGACCTCGCCAGGCAGTGCCGCCAGTATTAGCGGTACCACATCTCTCCTGAATACGCGTGGAGGCCCCCCAGTGGGGGCATCTATGAACACGCCAGTGCCCAGAGTAGCCTTCATACACCCCCTACTAGTACAGCCTAGCCCTATGGATGCGGCCTGCTGGTCGGATATGAAGGGGCCCACGGGCCTCCCTTTATAGACTGCTACAGGCTCTCCATGCCCTATGATCTCGGGCGTCCTAAGCCCCCTCATACCTAGTACCGCCTTGACTATGCCCATGGGCTTAAGGTTGTAGGGGTTTATGAGGCCCGTGAGGGCGGCCTGGGAGACATCGCTTAGGAACCTGCCAGTCAACATGTAGATTAGGAAGGAGTCCAGGGTCCATGCCATAGCACCTCCTCTCAACTGCTCCATATACCTTGTATATAGGAGGCGTAGGGAGAGTGCAGGTGACCCTGGGGATAGTATAGTGGATAATAGTGGCAGGTGTGAGGCTATCCTAGCAGTTAATGGTAGCCTTGTTAGACCCGGCCTACGGTCCATCCAGGTTATCACTCTACTCAGAGGATCCAGCCCCCTCCAGGCTACAACAGACCCCCTATAGAGCGAGACACCTATGCTCCTGCAACCCTTGTCTATAGCAGTGTCGAGGGCCTCCCGGAAACTGGCTGCTAGGAGGCCTGCATCCTGCTCCACCGAGTCCCCTTCAATGATTAAACCGGTAGGCCTTGAATATAGTAGCCTGGACTCAAACGCGTCATCATACCCATACAGCCTAGCACCACTAGTGCCAATATCAATGGAGCAGGCGAAGTAGCCCAAGGACCTCCCCAGGTATAAGTTTAGGCTTGATGCTAATCAGAGTTGCCTCCATCCGGCTCCACGGACGCCCTCATATACCATATATGATGATAGTAGTAGTATCAGGATTAGGAGTATCAGGAGGGGGATGTGGTCTAGTGCCATGCTTGATAGCTCTCCTGTAGGCGTTATAATACTCCTCGACACCCTGCCCGCATTAAACCCGGATAACCCCACAAGTAGGATGGGGGAGCTACTCCACCCCCTGACAAGCCCCACAAGTGCTATACCGTAGAGCAGCGCGTATACAAGATTCTCTCCAACCAGGAACCTTGGTAGGGGCGCCACAAAATTTACCCCTACATAGGAGACGATTGCCAGTAGCGTGAGGACCTTCAACACTCTACCAATCAATCCCCTATACACCGTGTGCATGGTACAGGCTAGATTGATAATATAGATTCATAAGTACTCGGAGAACCTTAACCTGGATTAGGCGACGGGTGCAGGATTTGTCAGGTCTAGAGCCATTACAGGCTAGGCAATTGACCGATGCAATACTAGGCGAGGTCGGGAAGGTTATAATAGGTAAGAGGAGCGAGATCAAGATGATAA
>JALWGG010000089.1:3131-4681 GCA_027013765.1 Acidilobaceae archaeon | reverse complement strand
GCGTAGATACCCGTAGATGGTCTCGTCGATCACCAAGGGGTTGATATAGCCAGCGATCTCGCGCCTCTCAACTCCCTTGATGATTTCTAGTGCCCTATCATCCTGGCCTGCGAGGAATGCGAGTATGATGCTAGTGTCCACGAAGACCCTCATCCTCCACCTCCTCTAGAACCTCCAGGAGCTCCTCCCTCCCGAGACCCGGCCTGTGTTTCCTAGCGATGCCGTAGAACTTCTCGGCTACAGATTCACTTGGCTGTATAATTATTTTAACCTCTTCGCCTTCCTCAAGGTTTATAGGTTCGAGAGGCTTACGCACTCCCTTCTCATATCTAACCCTGACTACCTTGGACAACCCCGGAAACCCCCATTAGTATAGCGGTGCTCCGGAGCCTCTAAGCCTTTACTACTAAATGAGGCACCATTACCAGGTATATGGAGCTCTATAAGGATCAGCACAGCTAATATATATCACATTCTATAATGTATGATAAATGTTCTAGCTATTTAAGTGATCTGATCGAGACGTTAGCCTTAACCGTGTGCCTTGCGCTAGTTAATCTATGGTTATAGGTGGTTTGAGTGATGTGTACCAATAAGTCTTGGCAGTATGAAATAGGAAGTCATAATCCTGGTGAGGCTGTTCAAGAAATCTATAGCGGCTCCATTACTGTAAAGACCTCTATCACCATTTACTCTTGCGAGGATGTTTGGTGGTTACAATGATTTCTACTAGGCTTATTCTTACTCTTACCATCATTATATTAACTGTTTCTATTACCCTGTTGTATACCCCAAATCAGAGGCATCCCACTACAACTACGCCTATAACTGTCAGCACCAGTACTAGTCCCTGGAATACTAGTAGTGGGCAGGCGGAAATCAAAACTCTAACCAATACTACTGGAGACGAAGATAATACATACAAGCTTGCAATAAAAGAGGTGGAGAGGATCCTGGAGGAAGCTAGAGATATCTACCTAAACGCTCTAAGTAGAAATGAGACGTGGGCTATCCTAATTCGCGAGCCCTACTCTAACCTTTCCAGGATGTTTATACTGGATACTACTATCATAGATGAGACCACACTACTCATCAACCATACAGCTTACAGGTACCTAGTTGTTCACGTCTATGACGCCGAGTCCAAGACAAGCTTCATGCCTCAGAGAATCCAGGTTGACAGCATGATTGTTGAACTTCTGCCGAGGAATAATACAGTAACCTACACAGGTGGAGTAATCTATGACTACCTTGTAAGCTACAGAGGCAGGTCGTTTAAAGCATCCTTTACTTCTATAGGCTTCGTCGAGGCATCATACTACCTCACAGTATCCACAAGCAGGATAAGCGACAACATATACAAGGTAGAGATAACAGTAGCTAGCGGGCTAGGCAGTACTGCGTATATTAGTAAGGCATGGCTCATACTGGCTAGATATGGATGACTAGGTAAACCGGATTTCTAACCCTCTTCATTAACCAGGATAAAATGGCTTGGGCTCCTACTTTGAGTGGTGGTGCCGTGCATATGCCGGTGCTGGTGCTGGTTA
>JALWGG010000089.1:0-3121 GCA_027013765.1 Acidilobaceae archaeon | reverse complement strand
AAGCGGTAAGAGCACGATCTCCAGGATAATTGCAAGGGAGCTGGGTGCCCGAGTGTATAGTATGGGGGATGTGGTTAGGCGGGAGGTGGAGAGGAGGGGGCTGGATGTTACTGTTGAGAATGTGGAGAGGGTTGCAGAGGACCTCAGGAGGAGTCTTGGCAAGGCTGCCGTGGCTATACTCCTCCTGGAGGAGCTGAAGGGTAGTGAAGAGGACTTTATAGTTGTTGATGGTGTCAGGGGGATGGAGGAGGTTGAGGTCCTCAACAGGCTCGGCCCAACATGTATTGTCGCTGTACACGCGTCACCATTGACAAGGTTTAGGAGGGTCCTGACAAGGTCTAGGAGGGGAGATGTTGGGGGGTGGAGGGATCTTGTGTTGAGGGACCGTATGAATCTAAGGTTCGGGATAGGGGCGGTTATAGCCCTGGCGGATTATATTATCGTTAACGAGCACGGCATGGAGGAGGTTGAGGAGGAGGCAGTAAGGGTTGCCAGGGTGATTAGGTGTGACAAGGGTAAGGGTTGTGGTAGAGGCGGAGGTAAGGCCTACGGAGGATCCGGATAAGGTCCTCAAAGCCATTGAAACAATATTCACCCCGGAGACCGTCAGGATCGAGGACCTGGGGTCTACAAGGATCCTGGTGGCAGAGGCCAGCAGCTTGAAGAGCCTTGAGAAGCTACACAGGCTCCTCAGGGTTGAGAGGATACTGGACGCGGCCCGCTCCATGCTAAGGAGGGGTGTTGAGGGTGGGAGGCTTGTATTCTATCTACACAAGCAGGCCGCGTATGTGGGTAGGATAAGCCTTGTATCGGGGGACCACGAGTCCCCTATGGGGGCGATACGGGTTGTGGTGGAGCATCCTGAGCCTAGGCTGGTTGTAGACTGGCTAGCCCCCCCGACTGCTAGGGGTAGGCCTGTCTTCGAGAGGGATATGCCTGAGTAGCTATAGGTCCATCCTGTTTAGTAGCACTACTAGGAGGAGTATGTGGATTGCTATGCCTATAAGCGTTGAAGCCAGGTATAGCGTGGCCATGGGGTCCGCCTGGAGCTCTACACCATAGCCGACCATCAAGGGGTCCTCTATCAGGTCGCCACGTATAGCCCAGTATACCATCGATGACACGCTTAGACCGGCCAGGTAGGGTACATAGCCTGTAGCCTTCAGTATACTAGCGGTCAGCTCGGCCTGCATCTCCGGCCCCGGGTTTGATGACAGCTCCTCCAGTATGGTGAATGACGCGTAGATAGTAACCATAACCGAGACGACTATATAGGCAACGAATCCTAGAACCATCCCGTGGACAGGCTTCCTAGCCATCGCCCCAAGTATAGCTGCCAGTAGGAGGAGTGGGAGTGCACCCACACTCATGAAACCCCCTAGAGCTACCGCCTCAACCACATCACCCATCGCGGGGGCGCTGCCGGACAGGATCCAGCTTGATATGACGGATACAAGGCCTGTGAGGGCGAATATCACTGTTAGGAGGAGTGTTACTGTGAGGACCTTTGCAGCAACATACTCCCACCTCCTAACACCCCTAGATAGTATGAGCCTCGCTGTCCCATCACTCAGGTCGCTGGCTAGGAGGTCTCCTCCATAAAGGAGGGCTATTATCCACATCCAGCTGCTGAGGCTAGACATCTCCAGCACCCCTGGACTGCCAGTAGTCTTGAACCCCATGATCACCGCCCAGAGGTCCTCAACCTCTACGCTCCTATCCAGCCCATGCCTCAGTATGAGTGCCACTATGATTGGGAGTATCGTTAGTAGGAGGAGGAAGTAGAAGCTCCTCTTCCTAACCTCCCTTGCAAGCTCGAACCTGAATAATGCCAGCACCAGTCACCTACCCCCTCCAGCCCCGACCAGCTTTAGGTAAGCCTCCTCAAGGTCGACCCTCTTAGACTCGAACCCCCTAACCTCTATCCCCTCAGCCATAACCCTCGACACAAGCTCCTGGACACTAACCCCCCGGGGCACTGTTGCCCTGACCGCCTGGGCCAGCACCTCGACCCTCTCGATTCCCGCCTGCTCAAGTATCTTAGCCGCCTCAGCTGGCCTGGGCGTTCTGATGACTAGTAGCTCCTCCCCAGCCAGCTTGGATGCGAGCTCCTCCAGTGTACCCTCGAAAAGGCTCCTGCCACGGGATATTATTGCAACCCTATCCACCACCTCCTCCAGCTCCTTCAGTATATGGCTGCTGACCAACACGCCCACACCCTCACCCCTGAGGCGTAGTATGAGCCTCCTAACCCCTGCAACCCACTCTGGATCGAGGCCGCTGAAGGGCTCATCCATCAGGATATAACTCTTCTCCCCCATGAGAGCCTGCGCTATTAGAACCCTCTTCCTCTGGCCCTTGCTAAGGCTTCCCAGCCTCCTCATACATAAATCCTCGACACCCAACTCCTCCAAGGCGCTCCTGACTACACTCCTAACACTAGCCTTAGGGACGCCGTCGAGGGCTGCTAGGGCCTCAAGGAGGCTGCAGACAGTAGCCCATGGTGGGGCTTCAGGGAGCTCTGGGCTATAGCCTATATACCTCTTAAGCCTGACTGCATCACCCATAAGATCCCTGCCATCCAGAAGGATCCTCCCCCTATCAGGCCTTACAAGTCCCACAATAGACTTTATAGTAGTAGTCTTCCCAGCCCCGTTAGGCCCTAGGAGCCCGAGGACCTCCCCACGATCCAGCCTGAGGCTCAGCCCGTCTACAGCAACAGCACCCTTATACCTCTTATGCAGCCCTACAACCTCAAGCAACAACAACACCACTACCATAAATACTCTGTCCCCGGGGAAATTAACATTGATCCCGCGGATACCAACACTTCACTAAATATAATAATAAACCAAATAACCATTAAATAAATTGCTTGCCATCCAAATTAAAACATAATTAATCTACTTAACTGTAATTATACTGTAATTATATAGAATAATGTCTGGTAACCGTTAAGACCTCTCCCATGCATATTACTTTAATGAGGATGATATAGTGATAGCACTAAGGAAGGTGTATGATATAGATGAGGTGTATATTATACGTAGGAGAAGGTATGACAAAGAGACTTGCAGGGGTATCCGCCATGATCTTCTAGTTCACTCTGAAGAGGAAAATA
>JALWGG010000088.1 GCA_027013765.1 Acidilobaceae archaeon | reverse complement strand
CACCCTCTTCACCCTATCAATGTAGCTGTCGATGTCATAGAGGATAGCGCCTGACAGCTCTACTAGGGTTGCCACTATGAAGAGCATTGCAGCGGTCTCATTACTCTTAGCCTCCTCTACCAGTGCGGGGTTACTCCTGTACATATAATCCAGCCTAGCCAAGGCCCTCTGCATGTACCTGGGCCCTCCAGAAACCATGGCTCCATGTGCATCCGCATAGTACTCCCTGAGCCTGTTAAAGTGGGCAACAAGGAACCTGAAGAGGATGCTTGCAGCTACCAATGCAGCGCCTATCGCTACAAGGACGAGCGGGCTACCCCTCTCCCTGGAGCCCCCGCCCAGGAACCCGCTCCATATCAGTGCTCTACCTATAAAGTATATTGCAAGTGGCACAAGGCTTAGGGCTAGCAGCCACGACACGTCCCGGTGCTTCAGGTGGCCCACCTCGTGGCCTAGGACTGCCCGGACCTCCTCTAGGGGCATGCTCCTGAGAAGGCCCCTAGTCACTGCTACATAGCTACCCGCCAGTGGGCTTCCATAAGCGAATGCGTTGGGCATTGAGAGGTCAGCGATCCTGAGTTTAGGAGTCTTAACCCCGCTGAGCTCTGCAATCCTCCTAAGCTCCTCCTGCAGTAGTAACTCGTCCCGGGACTGGGGCGGCCTGGTCCTGTAGAAGACATTTATCAGGTATGGAGAGAATAGCCACTGTACACCTATTAGTAGTATTGATACTATCGTCGCACCCCACACAAGCATCTCTGCACTAGCCTGGGAACCAGTGTATGCGGATAGCAGTCTCCCAACACCTACTAGCAGGCCGATGTAGCCGATGAATGTCACAACGGCTGTTATAGCCATGCTCGCCTTCAGGGCTGCCAAGCCCTTTGGCGTGTCGCCTACAAGCCTATGTGCATTGAGCGCCAGCACGCCTATAATCCCGGCTACAATCAGGCTCTCTACTAGTAGTAGCCACCACCACGCGAATATGAACCCGATCATTCCAATACTTCACCGTTGTCCAGCTAGGCCATGCCACGATCTATATAGGCTGAGGCTTATATAACCTAATCCGGTAGAGGCCGGGAGGATTATAAGGGGGCTAGAAGTTACTTAGGTGAAACAGGCTGCCTCAAGCGTTGAAGGGATAGGTAATGAACGACTATAAACCAAAGATAATGGTTGGGATCCCGGCATATAATGAGGAGAAGTACATAGCCAAGGTCATACTTAGAGCCAAGAAGCACGCCGACTATATAGTGGTTGTCAATGATGGCTCCAGCGATATGACCGCTGAGATAGCCAGGGCCCTAGGCGCGGAAGTCATAGAACACCCAAAAAACATGGGATATGGCGCGGCGTTGAAGACAATATTCAAGGAAGCCAAGTCGAGAGACGTTGACATACTAGTAACTATAGATGCAGATGATCAACACAACCCAGACGAGATCCCAAGGCTCATAAAACCCATAGTTGAGGAGGGAGCGGATGTTACTATAGGCTCCCGCTTCCTTGGGGAGACTAAACAGCCCGCCTGGAGGAAGTTTGGGATCAAGGTAATCAATAGGGCATTCAAGACGTTGAACAAGGGAAACGGGGATTCAGGGAACCTAACAGACACTCAGAGCGGTTTCAGGGCTTACAATAGGAGAGCAATACACAATATAATGCCGGAATCGAACGGCATGGAGGCAAGCATAGAGATCCTGTACCAGGCTATCGGGAAGGGCCTCCGAATCAAGGAGGTACCCATAACAGTGAACTACCATGAAGATGCGAGCACACACAACCCGGTATCACACGGAGCCAGGGTGATAGTAAGGATAATTGAAATAGTAGCGGAGAGGCACCCACTCCTACTACTAGGCCTCCCCGGCTTCATCTCCACAATACTGGGATCAGCACTCATAGCCCACAGCCTATACAGCTTCAACAAGACAAGGGTATTCAATCCTCCAGAAGTCCTCATAGCAACAATACTCTTCTTCGCAGGCCTAACAATGACGACGCTTGCAACACTACTCTACGTAATATCCAAGTTGAAGAGGGAATAAGATAGTGGGAATGAGTATCCTGTACATAACCAACATACTCTCCGATGAGGCTGGAGGCGGCGAGTATCTATTCTGGCTGTATTCAAAGTACATGGCAATGAGGGGTCATAGGGTCCATGTTATAGCAAGGATAATCGAAAAAGCCCCCCACGAGGGCGTTGTTGCACTTGAGACAGGGCCCGACATTACCCAAAGAGGGGTCCAGCATCAAGGGATCCTGGGTAATCTAGCATATATTAAGAGGGGGTTAGAGAAGGTCAAGGCCATGTATAGGGATATAGACATTATACATTCTAACACGTATATGCCAGCAATCATAGGTGGCTTGTCAAAGGTCCTCTACAGGAAACCTCACGTCATAACCATCCATGACATAGCAGCAGTCATGGGGGTAAGATTCATATATAAATGGTTTAGGGAAGGCGGGAGTAGCGGCTTAGGAGCATATGCAAAGGCGTTGGTATCAATAGCTTATGAGCATATCCTGGCCAAGCATATACCTAGGGACCTAATACTTGCCCCCTCACACCAGACGAAGAGGGATGTGGAGGTTTTGGGGGGTAACGGTGTTGAAGTTGTCCCAAACTTCATAGATACCGAGTATTATAACAAGCTAAAGAGCCTGTATGGAGTAGACTATGAGCCATGCATACTATACATAGGCAGGCTAGTCTTCTACAAGAATATACTTTATATGCTCAAACTCTTCAAGAACCTAAAAGATATAAAATTAGTTATCATAGGTGGTGGACCAGAATACAACATGTTAAGAAAACTCATCCCAGATAATATGAAAGGGAATATAGAGGTCCTAGGGAATATCAGCCAGGAGAGGAAAGCGTTATACCTGTCAAAATGCGCCGCAACCATAAACCTATCATACTTTGAGGGGTTCGGCTTAACAATACTAGAGTCGTGGCTATTCGAGAAGCCAGTAATAGCGGCTAGCATACCACCCTTCACAGAGATTGTGGAAAACAATATAGATGGGCTACTTGTAGATATAAGGGATAAAAACGGGGTTCTGAAGGCAGTAGAGACGCTAGCTAGAAACCGGGGATATGCCAGGAAATTGGGCCTTAACGGGTACAGGAAGCTAGCTGAAAGATACACCCCAGACATTATAACAAGCATGCTAGAAAGCGTGTATGCCAGAGTAATCAAAGGTATTTAACGGGTAGAGGCGCATTTAACAGGCAGTAATGCTTTTATATAGAATCAAGCCTAGAAGTATAACAGGCGTAGAGTTAAACCAGAGGTGGAATAGAGAAATGAAAATGGATAAGAAGCGTATAGCAAGCACGGCACTAATTCTGGGGGCTATAATACTCCTTGTAGGAATAGCCAGTGGCACCACACTAACACAGGCTGCAGATTACTATTACTATCAGCTCGTTGGCGGCAAATTAATAGGCTCCCAGAGTGGGTCTAACTTTGCAGTTCTATTCCTAGCAGTCGTGGGAATAGGCTTAGTAACCCTACTAGGCATAGCCTCAAAAATATTCCGGGCTAGGTAACCTAGCATCTCAAGCACGGAATAAATTCTACCCCCAGCCTAAATACCTGACACCAGATTATTATACCTCTCCCCAGCTCATATAGGGGGAGCATTCAGTATAAGGTGGGTCCACGACGCAATAGCAGGGAATAACATTGGGAAGGCAACTTCTTTCCTGAGGTATCCTAGTGCAAGTGGTATGGGAGCTATCATGAGTAGTCTGAATGCAGGGACAGGGGATAATAGTATGAAGCCAAGTGAAGGTATTATCAAGTATATCAGGGGCGTGTCTCTAGCTATCAATGAAATACTCCCGGGCACTAGAATTTCAGGCCTTGCCACAGAGCTCCAGAGGTATACGTATAGTATAAAGGATAGTTTCCCTACAGGCTTCGATGGAGCCATTGTATTTACAAGGTTTCCTATATGGCTAGGCTTGCCAGTCACGTATAGGAGTGCCAGAAGCAGTGCTAGTCCTAAGAGTGATGCGGAAAGGGAAGCATAAAGGCTTCTGAAGGACCTATTAGATAAGCTGAATAGCGTCATGCCCGCTAGTATATATATCAGAGTCCATGGATGCCACAGGCTCAACATAAATAATAATACTGAGGTCCCAATGGTGTCACCCTTAAGATAGCGAGCATAGGCTACTAAGCCCATGGATAACCCGTATAGGTTTGTATGGAATCCGCCTATGACGAAGAATGGAGTCCAGTATAGCATGCTGAATAGGGTTGCAGCGCCTGGATTAGGAACGTTTAGTATCTGTGACAGGTAGTATACAGATAATGATAATATCATTAGGCCTATTGTTGGTAGGACTACATCAAACAGCACGACTTCGGGTATAGGGGAGAGCTTCCAGACTATGTAGATGAATATTAAATATAGCGGCCTTAACGCGCCTATGTTGTTTTTAAAGCCGTGAAGGAACCCATCCTCCCTGAAGTCGTTAATATACTTTAGATTGAATAATGTATCCGTAGATACTATAGACATGGATGGATTGAATATCCTAGTATGGGGTAGAAGTATGGATAAAATAATTATGAGGATAGCAGTGTTTAGATACCAGTTGCCATCCCACCTTGTATTTGTGGTTAGGGGTTCCACAAAGCCCTTAGCCCAGGCTAAGAC
>JALWGG010000087.1 GCA_027013765.1 Acidilobaceae archaeon | reverse complement strand
AGCCCCGACACCGGAAAATACTTCAGGGCGAAGGTCCCCGACGACTATCCAGTAAAGAAGTAACAAGCCCTTAATATCATTAATCAAATAATTTTTCTTTATAATAATTTTTAACACATTACGGCGCTCCTCTTAGCGCACTCCCCTAAGGCTGTAATAATCTTTCTTACAGGCCTAGCTATATTATTGATGGCATACTTGATCATGTAACCGTTTCTATAAACATCATCATAGTCCCTGAGGTCGATCTCTCTTTCACTCCATCCATCCACGCTTAATACCTTCACTTTAAGTATCGAGCCGGATATTATTACCTTTGTACTACCGGAATCTATTGCTATTGTATTATCCTCTATTATTGCTCCAAATGCATTCGAATAATATTTACCTAGGATAGTCTTGCCGTCAGATGTTATTTTAAATGACTTGCTACAGTCTATAAAGCACCCCCCATCCCTGCATAGCCCCTTTGCTTCACCTATGCAATCGATCTTCCTGATGGCCTCTTTTAAGTCTGTAATAAGGCTCCTTACACTATTTATATATCCTCTTATTATTGACGCCTTGTATCCCACCTTAGGAGCGTTTTCAAGCACGCTATCTATCCTGGCAATGACGTCGTCAACCATTCCCTACTCCCCATCCATGTCTGGTGCAACATGGGGAAATATAAAGAGATTATATCCCACGTTTTAGTCCGGGGGACCTGTTACCACTGTAGATAGTAAATACCCTCCTTATTATTTAGTGTGCTGACAGATTCTTATTTATATCCATACAGTGATCCCTGGTCATTTGGTGAGTAGTAGCATGATTGAAGTGGTTAGGGCACTACTCTCTAGTAGCAAGGGGAGAATCCTGCTATTAGTCGTTGCAGTATTTGCTTCAATCATGGCTTTAAGTACAGGAGCCCTCATTGCAGCTGCACAGGAAGGTGCAGCAACTACTGGGGAGGCGTCGGCGACAGGCCTGAAGGCTATCGGCGCCGCCATAGCAGTTGGAGCTGCTGGCATAGGGGGTGGATATGCTGTCGGTGTTGCGGGAGCCGCGGCTATTAGTGCTATAGCTGAGAAGAGGGAACTAATGGGTGCGGCATTATTATTCGTCGTGCTGGGTGAGGGAATAGCGATCTATGGCCTGCTAGTCGCATTGATAGTATTGTTCGTCATATAAAGAAGCTACATCTAATAACTCTTTTCCCACATCCTATGTTTTCTGGGGGTGTAATAGGTGGTTAGTAGAGAGAGGTGGAGCAGTAATTTTCCGAGATGGTTCGACTGGATCCTGGAGGAGGCCGAGATCTATGATTATGGAAGATATCCTGTCAAGGGTATGGGTATCTGGAGGCCCTACGGCTTCCAGATTAGAAGGAGGATTATTGATATTATAAGGGAGGTCCTCGACGGCAGAGGCCATGAGGAGGTATTGTTTCCGTTACTAATACCTGAGACGCTTCTACAAGTTGAGAAGGAGCATATCAAGGGGTTCGAGGACGAGGTTTACTGGGTTACCCATGGAGGCCTAGAGCCCTTAGACGTTAAACTGGCTCTAAGGCCAACCAGCGAGACTAGCATAACCTTCATGGAGAGCTACTGGATCAAGAGTTATAGGCAGCTCCCAAAGAAGTATTACCAGATAGTGAGCATATTCAGGTATGAGACGAAGGCCACTAGGCCAATGATTAGGCTGAGGGAGGTCACCACGTTCAAGGAAGCCCACACGGTACACGATACGTTCGAGGACAGTGAGAGGCAGGTTCTCGAAGCTATAGAGGCGTATAAGGAGATCTATGATAGGCTGGCAATCCCATACCTGGTTTCCAAGAGGCCCGAGTGGGACAAGTTCCCGGGCGCACTATACACTATAGCATTTGATATAGTAATGCCCGATGGAAGGGCGCTCCAGATAGGTACAGTACATAACCTAGGCCAGAACTTCACCAAGGTGTTCGACTTCAAGATCCAGCTATCGGACGAGAGCCACGACTATCCATGGCAGACCAGCTACGGGATTAGTGACAGGATAGTTGCAACCGTAATCTCTATACACGGGGACGACCGCGGGACCATCCTGCCACCCAATATAGCCCCTATACAGGTAGTGATAGTCCCCATACCCGCCGGCAGCGAAGAGGATAGGAGGCTAGTTGATAAAACTGTTAAAGAGGTAGAGAAGCTTCTAGCAGGGCACTCTATAAGGGTGAAGGTAGATGATAGAGAGGAGGTTAGGCCAGGCGCAAAGTTCTACTACTGGGAGGCTAGGGGTGTCCCCGTCAGGATAGAGATAGGTCCTCGGGAGGCTAAGAATGGTACAGTGACCATTGTTAGGAGGGACACGCTTGAAAAGATGGAGACACCGGTCTCAACACTGGTAGATGAATTAGATAGGCTATTCAACTCCATCTATGAAACGCTCAAGGAGAGGGCCTGGAATTACATGAAATCCAAGATCAAGAGGACTACCAGTCTCGACGAGGCCAAATCGTGGGTATCTGAGAGGAGGGGGATCGTTGAGCTCCCGTGGTGCGGCATGGATGACTGTGCAGCCCAGATGGAGGATATGCTGGAAGCCAAGACCCTTGGAACCCCATGGCCCAGAGAGGATGCACCCGGGATGAAGTGCCCCATATGTGGCAGAGACGCCGTCACCTGGATTAGATACTCTAAGACATATTAAGGCTCGAACCATAGTAGTTATTAGCTATCTAAGGCCTCGCACACATATGGGAGGAGTTGGAGTATGCCTAAGAAGAGGGAGAGTAGGGGAAGGAGGAAGGGTGCGAAAGGCAAGACAGGGACAATACAATGCGACAACTGTGGGAGACTAGTTCCAGCTGATAAGGCTATATGTGTAACCAGGATGTATAGCCCGGTTGATCCGGGTCTTGCTGAGGAGCTTGAGAAGAAGGGAGCTATAATCATGAGGTATCCCGTGACGAAGTGCTATTGCGTCTCATGCGCTATACACTATGGGATTATAAAGATAAGGCCGGAGGAGCAGAGGAAGCCTAGGGGCTTCGAGTTATAGGACTGTTAGTCCCACCATTTTACTCTACAACAATTTTATAGATTATTAGAGTATCCGTATATTAGCCGTGGTGCCCTGCCTTGGAGCGGCTGAGTGAGCGGGACCTGATGATACTGCTGATACTTTCAGGCATGTTCGGTGCGGTGCTTGTATATGCTAACATCTCGGCGGGAGTCAAGTTTATAGAGTTTAATATCGGCCTACTCTCGCTAATAGTTCCTGCAGGTACTATAGCCTATGCAATAACGTTTGCCATAACTGATATAGTCGACGAGGTATACGGGAAGAAGGGTGCACTGTACATAGTCTGGGGGGGCCTGGCAGCGGAACTAGTAATGCTTCTACTTATAGGAGTGGATAAGGTGCTCCCGCCCGTTGAGGCGGATTACGCGCCTCCCCCAGAGTTGTTTGACGAGGTCTTCTCGCCCCAGTATAGGATCGTTGTGGCTAGTATTGCAGCATACCTGGTAAGCCAGCACCATGATGTATGGGCCTTCTGGATGTGGAGGAAAGCTACTGGCGGGAGGCATCTATGGCTCAGGAATAATGCATCGACCATTGTAAGCCAGCTTATAGACTCAGCTATATTCATAACCCTGGCATTCGGGGCTCCAGGTGCCCTGGGTGCAGTGGTTAACATGATATTTAGTATGTGGCTCGCCAAGGTGCTCATAGCGCTTGTAGACACGCCATTCGTGTATCTAGGAGTGAACCTTGTAAGCAGGGTAACCGGTAGAGTAGAGTTTGCAGGTGTATTGTCTAATAGGGTCAATGGGTCACAGTAGAGGGATTTATCGAAGCTTACTCTTAAACCATTCAAGCTTGATCCTGAACCTCTTACCCCTATGCCTTGGATCCCCATAGAGGCTATGGCCATGGCTTCCCCGTGTAAACACGACGAGCCTTGACTCCTTGCCCCTTAGTGATAGTGACGCGTGCATCGCCAGTGCCTGGTCTATAAAGCACCTATAATCCTCCATAGAGTGTATTAGTAGGATTGGAGTCTCGACATTCTCCGTATGAAATGCTGGACTCTTTTCCACGTATCCCTCCAGGTTGTCGTGGGGGGTGCCGCCTATCTGGTCCGGGTCGAACCAGTAGCCTATGTCGCTGGCCCAGAAATCTGCTATCCAGTCCGCTATACCGTTCTCTGATACTGCTGCCTTGAACCTATTCGTCTTCGTCACTATATAGTTTGTCAGGAACCCGCCATAGCTTATGCCGGTCACCCCTAGCCTCCTATGATCTATGTTATAGAGCTCCACTGCCCGGTCGAGGACCTTCATTAGCTGTGTGAAGTCGTCTTCCCCGTATCTCCCCCTGATGTCGGCGAATTCCTCGCTATAACCATCACTGCCCCTAGGGTTAGCGTATATAACTGCGAATCCCTCAGCAGCCATGAGCTGCATCTCTGGATGGAAGTAGTATCCATACATGCCCTTGGGTCCTCCGTGGATGTAGAGGATCGCGGGGTATGGAGGGTCCCCCTTAAGGGGTAGGAGTATCCATGCATCAACCTCCTCCCCGTCAGCATCCACCTTGAAGTGCCTTGGTTCTGATAGTTTGACCTCCTTCTTCAACCACTCGTTGACGCGTGTTGCCTTATATTTTGAGCCTGACCTGTCAACGTATAATTCGGGTGGTGTCGTGGGATCTGATTTCACATAAGC
>JALWGG010000086.1:8641-14769 GCA_027013765.1 Acidilobaceae archaeon | reverse complement strand
CTCACAGCCCTATCATATGAGCCTCCCCCCTTGTAGGGCCCTGCAAGTATTCTTGAGGGCTCCTCTATGCTTGCCACCCCTATGGTCCCCGACAGTCCTGCCCCAGCCCCTAGAGTGGCATCTAGACTACACTTTAGGGTCCTTGACATGGCCCCATGTGCTCGCCTACCCCTATGAACCTTACCTATTAGACTGGTATAGAGCGAGTCCGGCTCCTCTATCAGCCTAGTAAGGGGGTTGGCGTATGCCCCCACCACTGTTGTTGGTGGAGGTAGCGTGTATGCTGGTTGAGCCGCACTCGCTCCAGGCACCCTTGCTATGAATCCCCAGTGCAGTGCTATCTTGGAGTGTAGTAGTACTAGTTGCATCCCAGCTGGGCCCCCTAGCCTAGCCTCTCCTTAAGCCACTCCGACGCCCTTATTACGGCCTCTTCTAGGCTACCCGCCTCGTTGCCGCTGTGGGGCTTGACAGTTGTCGAACCCTCCCTGATATAGTATTCAACCGTGTACTCCCTCAGCACTCCTATGCGGGCCTGGGTTTCCAGCCGGTTGATCGTGTCTTCCATATAGTTGTTGTAGTGGCCTGGAGTTGGTATGAATGGTGTTAGCCCTACTCCTGAAACTATGATCACGCTATCTATAACCCAGTGCGGCTGGCTCCTACTCCTTTTAGCCCCGAACGCCATGTTGCCTAGCATTGCTACAAGCGCCTTGTATGCGGCTTCAAACCTCTTCACCCTCTCATCATGCCCCAAGTCATCCCTATCCACACCAAGTGCAGGACACGTCTCTAGCCTCGCTATCTTGCCCGCCTCCAAGGTATACGTCATAGTATAGAGAGCGCTACCAGTGTCTACATAATAGAGTGCCTGCTCGCCCTCCCTAGCTCCAGGGGTATATCTTGTATGTAGCTGGGGGAGCACACCTGCAGCCCCCTCCTCCAGCGCCTCTAATACAGGGGCTAGGTATGTAAAGCTGAACCTGCTAGTCCTCTTCACACCGCCATCCGTGTATAGGAACCCACCTATATCGGCTACTGTGCACGCTCTCAGTATTGCCTCCTCGCTCTCACATGGCTTACTCTTACTCACATTACCACTAACCTCTGGATAGTAATTCTGTATTATCTTATCGTCCGCAAACTTCATGAAGTATCCTAGTAGACTCATCCTAGTTACAGGTAGGTTCATTGACGCCGCTGCTGTTGCCAGGTGCCTCTGGTAGTGGTGTGCTAGTGTCATTCCACTTATCACTGGGACGTATACCATCCTGTAGCCTCCGTCTTTTATCTTTACTATTACTGGGGCCTTCCTGTGCCTGGTTACGTTGCCTACACTCTCAGCCATGTTAAGGCTCTCCAGGTTGACTATTACTCTGAGTGTGAGGGAGAGGAACTCGCTTACGCTCCCACCTCTACCCATTCCAGGCTCACCCCCTCACCCGCTTGATTCCCCACCTTCGCTACAGGTGGGGGTTCTAAGGCCTGGAGCCCTGCTTAGTGCCTTGAGCGTGATGCTCCTGATTGTCTTGAAGAATCGTTCTCCGGGCTTATCTAATAGCCAGTCTAGCAGGTCTATAGCGTTTCTCAGGCTCCCGGAGTCTATTAGGGGGCATTTGACGCATCTCTCTCTACTCACTCCTCCACTGCAAGATACCTCGAAGTCCCTGAGAGGGCATCTGCTATAACTGCCTTGGCCACCTCAGGGTTTAGTGCCCCTGCTAGAGCGTCTACATAGCCGTATCTCCTGGCTGCTGTGAAATATGCTAGGATGTCTATTATGGGGTCGAGCTTGTCCCCCTTCTTGGGGGGTGCCTCGCTTGCTATACTCCCGGTATTCATGCGTTCCACCCATTCTCACTGTTATTCTACTGCAATCAGAGTTTATAAGTCTATTCTATGTGGATTGTATTTTAAATATTTATATTGAGAACCAGGTTATTTGGTAATATACTTAGTCCAATTATCTTGGACTTTATATTACGTTGTCCACGCCCTCCTGGAGGCCTACCCTGCCTCTTCCCTCTTTTTTGATGAGCCCGAGCTCATCTAACTCGGCGATTTTAAGGTAGAAACTACTCTTAGGCATCTTAACCTCCTCCATGAGCCTAGAGCTGTCGGTGATCCCCTTGGCGATTGCATGTAGAATTAGCTCTGACTTCTTGTCCAGCCTACTTAGGACTAGTATCTGGTATAGTCTAGTGTTTAATGTACCTGGGAAGTTCTCTCCATAGGCTGTTACTGTGACCCGTTTCACTATATCCTCTCTTAGGCTTATGGCTGCGAGTAGTGTTGCTATCACCAGCATTCTGGGGCCCCCAGTTAGGAATAGCTCTATCTCCGCCTCGGGGTTCTCTAGTGCTATCTCCAGGAGCTCCTTTCTTAGGTCGCCTACGATCCTGTTACTGAATGTTATTTTGCGGAGCCTCGACCTTACCCCGGCCTTGTCTAGGGTCATGCGTAGGAGGTTGTATGCATCAATTATCCTGCCCCAGCTACCCTCATCCGTCCATAGTGCCAGTATCTCTACTTCACCCACAGTTGGCATCTCTCTATCATACACTCTCTTTAGTATGAAGTCCATGGAGAATCCCAGGGTTGCTATGAGGATCCTGCCCATCGCCTCTACACCCTCCCTAGCTTGGATAGTATTGCACCCCATTCTGTTGGATATACGCCACGACCCCTACCCTTCTGGGCTACTAGCCCCAGCCTTTTCAGGTGTGTTATGTAGTTTGCAACTGTTTTGGGTGATAGTCCTAGGGCCTCAGCTATGGCTCCCGGGGAGGCACCGGGGTTTGATACTATGTATGCTAGTACCCTACCCTTCTCTCCTAGACCCTTTAACGAGGCCTTCAGCACTTCTATGTCTAGCCTGAGGTCTCCTTCGCCACCGGTCTCGTCCTGAACCCTGACTTCTACACCTATATTGCCGGGTAATAGGAGTAGTGCTGTCATGGTTGCCATGATTACCATTCTAGGTCCTCCTGTCAGGTCCGCTATTACACGCTTATACCCGTGCTCCACGGCTACCTCTGATATCCTATCTATGATGTTTATTATTGATTCCACGGGCCTCTCTCTCCTGATTCCAACCACTCCATGCATGGTGAATCCCATAACTGAGGCTATCCCGTTCAGATTGTTCAAAGCCCTCCTGACTCCGCCGACTACCGGGTATAGTGTGATTATTAGGCCTCCGTCGCCCCGTGTGGCCCCGTACCTGTGTAGAGTGTTGACTAGATATGTCTCGTTGAAGCCTAGTGTGGCGGTGAATAGTCGTTCAGGCAACCCGTAGTCTCCAGAATCTATATAGGTCTACGGGGATAAATATTTTTACACCTAGCCTTAGTAGTGGGATGGACAAACCCTCCTGTACCAGCAATAGCTACACTTCCTAGACGGCTGCCTGGGCCTTGGGGGGTCCTCGCTGGATAACGTCTTTATGGCTGACTCTGCCGCCCTCCTAGCCTCCCCTAGCAGCTCTGAGGTAACCACCACTCTATGGATCCTGTCTGGCATATAGAGTATGGCCTCCCTTACTGGGCCTATGGACTCGTTTACCAGGTAGGCGTAGAGTAGTAGCTGTATCTTGAAGTGCCTGCTCCTGTCGAGCCTCCTATTGTATGCCTTCACCTCTACAACAGTAAGCCTCCTATTCCCAGCGATTATATCGACAACACCCCTTAAGGGAAGCTTTTCCCTTGGACCGGCACCTCGATCCTCCATGGCTTGGGCAAGCCTAGGTCCTCGGCCACCTTCTCCTTATATGATGCATCGACCCTAGCAGTCTCCATGCTGGGGCTCCTGGGCTCTGTGTATCCTAGGAACCTCTTTATCCATGGTATGGCTGGGCAGTACACGTGGTCCTTTACCATAGTTACAGGTATCCTATTTGAGTAGAGTGGCTCCGTGTACAATCGATTCACCCCACTGTCTTCCAATAACCCTGACCCTCCTCCAATCCTGGTCTTGCACAGGTAGTATGTGTACAATATCAGTCGATGGATCCACTATTGTCCTCACTAGCCTCTCCAAGTCTCTAACCCTGGCTGGTTGGAGTACTCCTGTAAATGCACTCCTCTGAATCCTAGCTAGCCCCCACCTCTCCAGGGTCCTGGACAACCTTAGCCTCCTCTTGTCATCGCTCACATCATAGACTACCATAACCCTCATCTAGCACCCCCTCCAGGCTCTATACTCTCTCCCGGCCCTGAGGCTTCTTGCAAGCTCCAACGCATTACTCCTAACTATATTCTCAAGCTTCCTACCCCCTATGCTTGCCGATAGGTTTTTGTTTATCTCCTCCGCTATCCTCCTCCTAGACCCTGGGTCCAGCCTACCCTGACTATAGCCTGGCCTCCACCTTCTAAGTAGCAGTTTGACTATTGGCTCGTCCACAAGGTGGGCTCTAAACACCTCCACATAGTCGAATGTAAGCACAGGCTTCCCACTCCTATCTGTGTGCAGGAAGCCGGCGTAGGGGTCTAGTCCAGCTAGTAGAAGGCTCCTCCAAGCTATACTATAGAGTATACCATACCCATAATTTAGAGCGGCGTTTACAGGGTCAGGGGCATCCTGGTCCCTCCCATCGAATCCAAGCTCGCTGGGTAGTATGGATGCTATTCCCGACCAGTAGGCCTTGGCCGCACCCGCCTCAAGCGACATGGCCCACCTCCTAACCCTAGCTACATCCATGCTAGGATGACCTGCTGCCAGGTTGTCGAGCGCCTCCCGTATGGAGGCTAGTGAACTATTAACCTCCTCCGGCGCGTGGTGGCGGAACTTGCGTAGCACACACATCTGGTTCCATGCCTTAGTATATGCGATCTCCTGCATGACTTGTATTGCTAACCCATTGTGGACCGCCTCATACTGCGCCCTCCTAGTGTCAGGAGTCCTGGTATAATGGCTTGTATACAGTATTGAGACCGGTATGCCCCTATGGTCTAGTATAACAAGTTCTATACCAGATCCTGTAAGGAGCCTGATGGCACTACTGGTAATCGACACCCCGCTAGTCGCAACTACCACCATATCTACATCACTCAACGGGATACTCCTCCTGCCTCCACCCTTCTCCTTAATGACGAGACCACCGTGAGACGCGGCAAGTGTTACTCCATACCCGTCTAGGAATAGAATCCTCACCCCTCCCTCACCCCCGGGTGGCATACACTATAGAAGGGGCATGACGTGTTGCAAGATGAAGGCACACCCGGATCTATGCGTGAGAGTATCACATCTATAGCATCATCCCTATTCTCAAGAAACCTCCTCCTCAACTCCTCACCTATATACACGGGCTCCAGCGTGATCCTAGGCTTCGAATCGGGCACTCCCGTAACCCTAACCACAACCCCATAATCATATGGTGCCTCGAACGCAGCCTCCAGAGCTAGCGCGTAGCCAGCCAAGCCTACATAATGCCTCCAGTCCGCCTGGCCATACTTAACCTCCACAACAACCCCCGCACCCTCCACCGCATCAACCCTAAGCCTCGACGATAGGCCCAGCGGAGACCCGTCTACAAGGTACTCGCTAAGCCATGGTAGCCAGCCCGCGCTAACTCCACCATAAAGCAGGCTACTACCCGCACTCTCCCCAGCCCACATAGTTATTAAAGCCTTATACAAGCCCACGGCCCACCTAGGCCAGCCCCTACCCCTACCAGCCCTAGCCAATAAACGCTCAGCCGCATCCCAAGGCTCCAAACCCATACCCAGAAGCCTCCTCAAATCCCAAGCCGCCTCATGAAACACCTGATGGACGACAAGCCCAACCCTAAGAGGCTCACCAACACTACCAGAAGCCCTCTTAACCCTTCTAAGCCAAACATCCCTAAAACTCTCACAATACCTATAAGCAACCTCACTAACACCAAGCCCCAGATAAGCCCTAGGCTTAACAGGAGGCTCATCCCACCTCCAACCCCTAAGCTCCCCCGGGACATGCTCACGAACACCATGAACCCTGCGCAACACCCTCCTCAAAGCAGGCCCAAACACCCGAATCACCAAATGAAAATACAGAAAACAAAACTGAAACCCATTAGAAGGCAAGGCAAACACTAATCCCAAACTAGGCAGGGAAAACCCATGAAACAAAAATAATCATCTTTATTTTGTTTT
>JALWGG010000086.1:0-8631 GCA_027013765.1 Acidilobaceae archaeon | reverse complement strand
TTAGTTTTTTGGGTTTTCCCTGTCTAGTTTGGGATGTTTTTATGTTTTTGGTTTGTGGTGTGGATTGGGGGGTTGGTGTTTCTCTTGGTTTGTTGCTTGTTTTCTTTTGCCTGTCTTCCTGTTTTCCCAGGCTAGGATGGGAGTATATACGTGTTATGATAGTTACCCTTATTAGCCCTGGATAATACTCCCATCATTAGACCCCAAGGGATCTAGGGTAGAATTGAACCCCTGGAACGGGGGAATAGAAAACACAAAAATCTATGATAGAAGGGAACACCACAAAAACAATGCAGAATCTAACAAATAGATTTGAAAGCAGTAAAGTAACGGTTGTTGTTCATACAGATACAGAATCATAGAATCTAACAAATAGATTTGAAAGTGGAATTAACCTCCAACCCACCATTCAACACGACGTCTCCGAATCTAACAAATAGATTTGAAAGATACTATACGCCATGGCCTCAAACAACAAATCCACCGAATCTAACAAATAGATTTGAAAGATACGGATAATCATGTAGGAGGAAGATTTAAAACCTAGAGAATCTAACAAATAGATTTGAAAGGAGGGAGCTTGAGAAGTATGATGATGTCTGCTGGTCATGAATCTAACAAATAGATTTGAAAGGGTAGTCGAGCCATTCGACCCAGTGATCGTTAGGGAGGAATCTAACAAATAGATTTGAAAGCACTCATATTCAAGTCGAATTTCACGGCTATTTCATGAATCTAACAAATAGATTTGAAAGAAACTTCTCTAGCTCCCTCCTAGCGGTATCTCTTTCAGGAATCTAGGAATCTAACAAATAGATTTGAAAGAAGTACATGGCTGAGAGGGCAGACCCCATACTAGTGAATCTAACAAATAGATTTGAAAGGCACTTATAAGGATTTCCATGATGAAACAGGCATAACCCCAGCGAATCTAACAAATAGATTTGAAAGAGAACAGCCAAGGGAACTGATATGGAGACTAGAGGTAAAAGAATCTAACAAATAGATTTGAAAGTCTCCAAAATAGTAGTACCACTCTGATCCATCTGGAGGAATCTAACAAATAGATTTGAAAGATTCCTGTAAGTACAGCTTGCGCGTATTCGGGTTTGAGAATCTAACAAATAGATTTGAAAGTGTAGGCTTTGCTGATCGTGGCGTTTGGCAGCCAGTCTGGGAATCTAACAAATAGATTTGAAAGACTGCTGCCTTGAGCGATCCTACTATGTCTCCATCTATGAATCTAACAAATAGATTTGAAAGGTACCCGAATCAACACCCTACAATTTGGCCATACGTGTGAATCTAACAAATAGATTTGAAAGTATCTTAGGGTTAAGTATACTCCCAACCGTATCCACCATGATGAATCTGACTAATAGATTTGAAAGCCCCCAGGCGTGCCACTAGAGGAACCCGCATCCGCTTCTGACGGGGAATCTGACTAATAGATTTGAAAGAGGTAGCACTGCCTTCCTTTGCCATGGTAGGCATAGTAGTAGAATCTGACTAATAGATTTGGAAGTATAGGCCTGGTGGGGTGGAGTGCTTGCAGTAGGGAGGGATAGAGTTGAGTTTGTTTAAATCGGCTTTTTGGAGGCTTGTTTTGTAGAGGTCCTCCTGGCTACTATGATCATCCTGGGGCTGGTATAGCTGTACTCCTCCCCCTTGTAGGATCCGTATATCCTGTCAATGGCCATCCCTGTCCTGTCTAGCAGGTCCCTTATCTCCCAGTACATGTAGAATCTTACTGTGAACCTCCTCGTTGCGACGGGTTTCATGCTGTCCTTGTAGAAGGTCCTCTCTGCATTTAACCTTGCATTGTACAAGTCATAGCTTACCTCTTCAAGTATGATATAGCCTCCTGCTTCATGCCAGGTCCTCCTGGGGCCGTTGTGGATATATGCATTATATATGACCTGGATGGGATTCCATAAGTCTAGCAGGAAGACCCCTCCAGGCTTAAGGGCCCTTGCAACCCCCTCTAGGACCTTAAAGTTCTCATCATCGCTGAAGAAGCCGAATGATGTGAAGAAATTGTAGGCCCCGTCGAGCTCGGAGTCATAGTCTAGCTTCCTCATATCGCCCTTAACCACCTCAACCATATCATCTACCTGGAACCTCTCAACCCTCTCCCTAGCCCTTTCAAGCAGGTAATCACTCAAGTCCAGGCAAGTAACATGGTACCCCCACTTTGCCAGGTATACAGCGTGGCGGGCGTAGCCGCAGGCCAAGTCAAGTATCCGTGACCCTCGGGGTAGGCCTAAGGCTTCCACGATAAACCGGGCTTCCCTCTCATTCCTCTCCTCATCCTCAAAGACACGGTAGGTTTCATAATAGAGCCTGTCGAAAAACTCTTCATACCATTTGGCCAACTCGCGCCCCCATTAATTATTGTCTACTGTGAATATTTATATGCAAACAGTTACAACATCGATGCATATCTGGCCAGGGATAGCGGTATACTTCTAGTTAATATATCCGAATTTATTAATTTTTCTAAATTATTACATATAATATGAGAGTTTAGGGTTGTTTGGGTTGCATGTTCATGCTAGGGCCTATGATATGCTTAATAGTAGCCCTTCTCTAGGATCACGGTTTGGTGGGCATACATGAGTGTGGTATATGACATGCACGCCCATACATATGAGCTTAAAGATGACGAGATCGAGGATATACTGGCTAGGGATAGGGGGCTCGTCATAGTATCTGTAAGTGATGCCCCTAAAAGTATAGTTAGGACCTATGAGTTGTCTAGGAGCTATGACCAGGTAATCCCCTGCGCAGGATACCACCCCTGGAATTTCAGGGAGGGCGGTAGTCTTGAGGGCGTTATGGAATCTATTAGGCTTGCCGAGAGGCTCGGGGTCACTTGTATTGGTGAGGTGGGCCTTGACAGGAAGTTCCTTCCAGATGATACATGGGATATACAGGTGGAGGCTTTCAAGAAGTTCATAGAGTTGACCAGCGAGGTTGACGGGTTCCTCAACATCCACTCTCCAGGCGCGTGGAGGGATGTATTAGATATGATTAGTGGAAGGGTTGAGAGGGCCATGCTGCACTGGTACACCGGCCCCTTGGACCTGATCCCCGTTGTAAAGGATATGGGATACTATATCTCGATAAACCCTGCAATAAGGATCCAGGAGAAGCATAGGAGGGTCGCGGAGTATGCCCCCCTGGATGTTATTGTATTTGAGAGCGACTCTCCATACAATTATAGGGGGCTCAGGCTCAGCCCGCTCATGGTGAGGGAGTCTATAAGGATTGTTGCTGGGATTAAGGGGGTTGATCCAAATACTGTGCTAGAGTATTCTGCCAGGAATAGTAGCCTGCTTCTCGGCTCACCCCTCGGCTAGTTGTATGTTGACCAGCTCAACATCTACAATGTATTCTCCAGCCTGCAGGGTCAGCACCATCCTGTACTTTGGGGATACAACTATGCCGTCCAGGTTTGCAAGGTATATTGAGTATTCTGGCATGCCCCATATTGTGGGGCTGAAGAGCGGGTTGACTGGGGTTATGCTTAGTATAGTCCCCCTAACCCTCTCACCCAGGAAGTCCACCTCTCCAGGAATTATATTAATGCTAACCACCTGGCTAATCACTCCTCCCCGGGGACTTGTTGCGGCCTTCCAGTCTATATCTAGCTCGTCTGTTAGATAGTATATCATGTATACTGGGCCCACACCGGCGCTGGGGGACACGTTCGCCGATCTGCCAGCGACTCTCAGGTGTATGCTGGTCTTGAAGTCGGGCTCATATACTCTAGGGTTTACCTCCTCCCTTGAACCGTTGGGGTATATCTTATAGACCTCCGACAATAGGTCTCCGTTGTACTTGTATTCTAGCTTGTAGAGGAGGGTACCATTGCCTGTATAAGCCTCTATCAATCCTGTATTGTCCCCCGGGTTATTACTTACCTTGAAGATGTATGTTGATTCATTTACAGTCTCCTTATACTCTATATAGGAGACCTTGTCGAGGACCTCCTCCAGGGAGAGCTTCCCTGTATCGGCCAGCCTTTCAACCGGGCTCACGTAGGAGTAGTAGAGGTATGCCCCTATTATTCCCGATACCAGCATCGCCATAAACGTTACAATTATCAGTATCTTAGCCGTTAAACCCAATCCACCACTCCCCGTGCATGCCCGTGTGTGAGGCATTAGAATTTAAATCCATAGAGGGATCCCGTGGGGCTAGTTGGGGTGTATGATTGGGTTGACGCTCGGCCTGGATAAGGGGACCAATGCCCAGGGACATATGGGGTGGGTTAGCGTCAGGTGTAGGATCTGTGGTAGGTACCTAAGCCTTACTGGCAGCTATCCTGGAACTAGGCAGTACATCGTTGTATATGCATGCCCTAAGTGTGCCAAGGAGTATAACGCTTACTTCTGCCATGCCGATGCCAGGAAGGTGAAGTATACCTGCCCATACTGCGGAGGCCCCCTAAAGCCTGTATCGCCGGTGCAGGTGGAGAGCTAGGGTGCCTATTGTAGAGGAGAGGTATTTCGAGGAACATTACAGGATTATAAGGGTAGCTGGGGAGGGGAGGGTATTCTACTCCATAGACTACTACAAGCTCCTAGAAAGGCCCCCGGAAGAGTGTAGTAGCGTCATTGAGATGGGTGATGTAAGGCTATGCTACATTGACCGTGGCAGATGCGTCATCACAATCCTAATAACTCCTAATAGGGTTGAATTAGTCAGCCTAAGGCTTGTCGTGGACGAGGGCGAGGATCCGGGATTTGAGGGTGCAAAGAGTGAATGCTATAAGAGGGCTGAATCCCTATGAAGAGCGTGTGCGCCTTACTCAGCGGCGGGAAGGATAGCAACTATGCATTGTATAAGGCTATCAGGAGCGGGTACAGAGTCTCATGTATACTTGTGGTGAGGTCCAGAACAGTAGACAGCTGGATGTTCCACGTCCCCCACGTCGACATAGCGCTCCTGCAGGCGAGGGCCATGGGGTACCAGGATAGGGTCCACATGGTCGAGGTTAGCGGGGTGAAGGAGAGGGAGGTGGAGGAGCTGTATGACGCGTTGAGGAATCTAAGAGACACGGTGGGGTTTGACGCTATAAGCGTTGGGGCGCTCGCAAGCATGTACCAGTATAATAGGATCAGCTGGATAGCCTCCAGGCTGGGCGTGGAGGTGTATGCCCCCCACTGGCTGATGGACCAGGAGGAGTATCTAAGAATGCTTGTGAAGGACGGTATAGTGTTCATAATCACCAGGATCTCGACCATGGGCCTCCCCCACAGGCTTCTGGGAAGGCCCATAGGGTATAGTGAGGTGGAGGAGATCATAGAGCATGCCAGGAGGTATGGCTTCAACCCGGCGTTCGAGGGTGGAGAGGCTGAGACACTGGTTATAGATGCACCCCACTATAAGAGTAGGCTCCTTGTTAAGGGGCGTCCCCGGAGGATCAACGAGTTCGAGGCCGAGCTTGTTATCGAGGATGTAGGCCTTATGGAGAAGACCGTTTCCCAGCGGCTTTGAGAGCCAGGATCCTCCTCTCTATGTACTCGCGTGCATACTCCTCGTCAACCTCTATAAATACGCTTCCCCCAAAGCTGAGGAAGAACCTCTTCGCCCTCCCCTCGTTGATTAGCTTCAATACCTCCTCCAACTCTTTTAATCTAAGCTCAAGCTCATCTATCCCAGGCATTATTCATACCCCTAAAATAGTGGGGGGTTGATAGTGTGGACCTTGACTGTCTTACTGGGTTTCCTCTCTTGTCTTCTCTATCAGCTCCCTTATCCTAGCATTTACCTCTTCAAGCTTCCTCCTCAGGTCTAGCCTTAGCTTCTCCAGGCTTTCTATCCTCTGGTTTATAAGCTCCTTGGCGTCGTCGACGCTTGCCTCAACGCTTAGCCTGCCGCCTACACCCATTATCACATGCTCGGTGTCAACGATCTTGGCCCTTATGAAGTTCCCGGCTCCTATTGGTACTAGCACGATCTTGTCGCTGCCCCTTGATTTTATGTAGTCTAGGGTTTCTATTACTGTTGCTAGGTCTAGTATTGTTGCATCTATCGTCGCTATCTGTTGCCTCATACTCTCTGCCTGGCCGAATAGGGTTCTTAGCTCTTCCTCAAGCTTGTCCGTGGCCTGGGGCCTCTCAGCCATTCCCGGGTCACCGTTATAGTTATGGTGTACATACTCCTATATAACTATTTGACTATAATATTCTAATTGAATATCAATATAATATATATTATATTATTATATGCATGCTCATGTGTATATTAGCCTTTCACCTGTTGCTTCATTATCCTGGACCCCCTTCTTGTAGCGGGTCCAGGCCGTGTTTATGCTATGCATGGTGTATATCTTGACGAATCCCTGGGCTTCTTCTCCCGTGGGGTACCATCCCTTGTTGTAGTCTATCATGGTCTTGCTGTAGCCTGAGTAGGGGCTTCTCCTTCCTACTACCTGTAGTGACCCCTTATAGATCTTCACTCTAACCGTGCCAGTTATGTATTCGTTGATGCTGTTTATTGCTTGTTCTATGTGCTTCCTTAGGGGCTCTATCCAGAGCCCGTTATATACTAGGTCGCTCCACTCCTGGTCTAGGAGCCTCTTGAACCTCAGCTCCCTGGGTGTTAGGATTAGCTTCTCAAGGTCCTTGTGGGCGTTTATGAGTGTTAGTGCGGCTGGAGCCTCATATACCTCCCTGGACTTGAGGCCGACAACCCTGTTCTCTATATGGTCTATCCTTCCATAGCCGTGTAGCCCGGCTAGCGTGTTCAGCCTCTCTATAAGGTCGTGGAGTTTCAGTTTTTCCCCGTTTAGTGTGGTTGGTACTCCCTCCTCGAATCCTATCTCTAGGTATAGAGGCTCTGCTGGAGCCTCCTCTGGGCTCTTGGTCCATAGGAAGGCGTCTTCAGGCGGCTCCATCCATTCATCATCTATAGGCCCCCCCTCTATGCTCCTGGTCCACATATTCTCATCTATGCTATACTTTCCATGGCTTCCCGGGGGCTTGAAGCCGTGTCTGGATAGGATCTCTATCGACTTCTCCCTTGTGAGCCCCATCTCCCTCACGGGGGCCATTATCTTGTATCCCGGCCCAAGGTGGTACATTAGTGTCGAGTCGAATCTAACTTGATCGTTACCCTTACCCGTGCATCCATGGGCTACCGCGTCGGCATCCTCAGCCTTAGCTATCTCTGCAACCTTTTCGGCTATCAGGGGTCTTGCTAGTGCTGTGCCTAGCGGGTAGTATTCCTCATAGAGTGCGTTGGCCTTGACCGCCATTGATATGTACTTGTATGCGAACTCTTCCCTAGCGTCTATGTTATAGTGCTTGTGGGAGCCTAGCATGTATGCCCTCTCCTCCACCTTTTCAAGGTCCTCGTCGAGGCCGACATCTACAGTGACGGTGACAACCTTGTACCCCCTCTCCCTTAATAGTAGTAGTATTGCTGATGTGTCCAGGCCTCCAGAGTATGATAGGACTACCTTCACACGGGCCCACCATGGATAGGGTTGGACGCGTTACACTATGTAATTAGAAATGTGTCTATCGGGTTACATAGGGCTAGCTGGTGTTACGTGTGGTACAGTATCTAGTATAGCCCGGCAGGGGCCTCGGCTCCGTGGAGGGATATGGGTCCCTGGCCATCCTACAGTACATCCTCCACGCGAGCTCCTCCTGCTCTCTCCAGTCCCCCTCAAAGACTCCCCTGCCTAGTAGCCTTAGCACCGCCCTCCTATACTTCGGGTGGATACCCTGGGGCCTGGTCCTGGCATAGGGTGTTCCTGGTAGTGGGAGGAATGTGTGGAGCCTCATCTTGGCTCCCATACCCGCTAGCTTGTACATGATCTCTATCGTCTCCTCCACATCCTCCTCAGCCTCCCCCGGCATCCCGAATATCAAGTCCACTACAACCCCGAATCCATGCTTCAACACCAGCTCTACGGCTTCAAGAGCCTCCGCAACACCATGACCCCTACCGACCCTCTTGAGGAGGTCCTCGCTCCCGCTCTGGAGGCCTATGGAGATCCTCTTGTTAGCCGCGTATCTCTTAACGATATTCAGGACCTCGGGGTCTATGTACTCCGGCCTCGTCTCGCTGGGGAATGTGCCTAGGTATGGCTTGCCCCCCTCGCTCCTGACACCCTTAAGCAGCTCCTCTATGGCACTTGGATTCGGCTTGCCATCCACGCTCATGTATGCGAACCCCACGGGGGCTATGAATCTTATATCCCTCCTCCCATGCCTAACATAGACCCTAACCGCGTCCCTCACAGGACCCGGGCTACGGTACCTCACGCTACTCTTGAACTGCCATGGAACCTGGCAGAACCTGCACCTGTACATGCACCCCCTCATTATCTCTATCGGCGGGTATAGGTTGAGGACCTCGCTATAGGGCTTGTATTCGTCCAGGTCTACAAGCACGACCCTGGAGGTCCTGAACCTGCCAGAGTCTATATACGCGATGTTTGGGACACTACTAATATCCCTCCATCCAAGCATGTACTCCACAAGCCCCGTAATCGCCGCCTCCCCGTCACCGATCACGGCTGCAAGAGCCCCGTCACGGAGAAGGTGCCAGTATGCCCCCTCCGCATGGGGCCCCCCAGCCACCACCGGGTACCTGGACGCGATGGACCTG
>JALWGG010000085.1 GCA_027013765.1 Acidilobaceae archaeon | reverse complement strand
CGGGGCAGCCGGGCTACTGGGAGGTGGTTGGAGCGTGGAGGATGCTGGGTGTGGTAGGCTGAGGCTATTCATAGTAGGCTACCCCCTAGAGTATACACTAAGCCCACAGATATACATGGAGTGGGCTAGGAGGGAGGGGATACCGCTCGACTACAGTGTTGAGAGGCCTAGCAGCCCAGCCTCCCTACCCCTATACACGAGCGGGTGCAGGCGGGACCCCTGCTGCCTGGGCTTCAACGTGACCATGCCCTACAAGGCCGTGATACTAGGGCTGCTAGACAGGATAGAGGCCCATGCAAGGGTGATCGAGGCGGTAAACACGGTGTACAAGCATGAGGCTGGCCTGGCGGGCACGAACACCGACTGGCTGGGGGTCCTGGAGCCCCTGGAGGAGGCAGGATCCATAGACCATGATACAGCCCTAATAGTAGGGGCTGGGGGGGCGGCAAGGGCTGCTGCATACGCCCTCCGCGGGCACGTATCAAGGATCATATACACAAGCAGGACCGGCGTAACAGCGGTGAAACTAGCAGAGTGGACTAGGACAACGCTACACATAGATTCCCAGGGATACAAGGCCACAAGCGATATATACGAGAAGCTACTGCCAGAGGCATCCCTACTAATAAACGCGAGCCCGGCCAGCGGGGCCCGCAAGACACCAATACCACTAGGCATACTGGGCATGCTGCAGAAGCCATGCACGGTAATGGACATGGTATACAACCCACCCGACACGCTACTACTAAAACACGCCCTAGAGATAGGGTGCAAGACGATAGACGGGATAAAAATGCTAGCCACCCAGGCAGCCCACAACATAAAGATATGGCTAGCCAAGAGCCCAGACAAGAAGCTACTAGAACAAATAGCAAGAGAACACGCCCGACGGAACCCCGCCTCACACCACCCCGAGGACCTCGGGAGTCAGCGGGGAGGAGGTCCCCAAACAAGATAAGGGGAAAGCCAACCCATAAAAACACAACCCACAATACAATATAAATAACGGAGCCGGGGTGGCCGAGCGGCCAAAGGCGGCGGGCTCGAGGGCGTTGAGGGGTTTCGCCGCCGAGAGACCCGTTGCCCCTCTGGGGCGCGCGGGTTCGAATCCCGCCCCCGGCGCCATGCTGCTGTGATGAGACGGCCGTGAGCTTAGGTGGTCGATGGCTGGCCGTGTTTAAGCTGAGCTATATGCCGTGGGTTATCCTGGCGTTCCTGTTGAATCTCCCGCCTGTGCATGGGCTTGGTAGTAGTTCTTGGAATGGGGTGTATCCTGCTAGCTCCCGTAGCGTGTTGCATGGGTTCGGGGTTGAGTACCACCTGGTTAGGGCTATTATTACTGGTTTGTGCCTAGACACGTTGTCTAGAAGGTCCTCGTGGCGGGGGTTGGCTGGGTATGCGGCATCCCACACCTCCGGCCTGCCCTCAAGGACCTCCAGGATATTGCCCCTAACCCTACCCACGCCCTTGACCCCGTCAAGGCCGGGGGAGTAGATGCAGGCCTCCACCCATTCCACCGGCCACTCTATCCCCCTGCTCTTGAACACTCTAAACCCCCTGGGGGTCTTGTATCCTAGGACGAAGTGTGGAGCGTCTAGTGTAGCCGCTATGGGTGGCGATTCCCCTTCACTGTTGTGGAGTAGTATACCTCCCGGAGAGGATTTGAGGACCTTGTACCCCAATCCCGCCAGGCTCAGTACTATACTTGCAGGCGGCCTACATTCCATGTAGAGGACTCCCCGAGATACCAGTTGTGGCTCCTCAGGTCATAAATACGTATATAATCTCGACTTCATGATCAATACAGGGGCCACCCCCTAAAGGCGCTGTGATGAATATGATGGGCATCCCAGGCATGGTGGGGGACTTCATAGGCGAGATGATAGACGTAGCAATGACCATTGCAGGGGTATTCATGATAGTCATCATATCGGTTGTAGCAGCGCTGATCATAGCAGCGATAGCCCGGGGAGCCGCATGGACTATGAAGACCCTATCAAGGGCCCTAGAGCCGCGCCACCATACACGCTATATAAGACACCACATGAGGCATCACAGGCCTCCCAGAACACGTATCGAGTACAGGGAGCCGAGGAGGCCTACCCATACTAGTAACAGGCCAGTTATTGTAGACGCCTGGACCAAGCCGGTAAAGCTACCTAGACTCGGGGAACCCGTTAAGTGTGGGACGCCATTCAAGCTACCCGCCTGGATATCCGGGTCAATAAATGGAGTAGAGCTATCGGGAGCGACATGCTGCCTGATAGGCTGCGGCGGGTGGGGATGCGTCTATAAGTGCGAAACGGGTAACGGTGTCTACGCGTTGAAGGCGTCACTACAGGTCTCAAGAGCCATAGAGGCGGGGGAGCCTCCCCCCACAATACGCGAGCCAACAGCAATGGCGGAGGCCCGCTGGGTATACGGGTTGAGCCATCCCAACCTGCTTAGAGTGCTAGGCATCTCTAGCATAATCCCGGTTGCGGTATATGAATACGCTAACCAGGGGAGCCTCAGGCCCTGGATTAGTAGGGGGGTCCTCAAGGGAGAGCTCCTAATACACTCAGCCATACATATAGCCAGCGGGCTTAGATACCTCCACTCCCGGGGGCTTATACACGGGGACGTGAAGCCTGAGAACGTGCTGGTATCCAATGGAATCCTAAAGCTTGGAGACTATAGTAGCGTCAGGAGCCTGCTGGAGGACCTCGGAGGGTCGAGGACTAGCAGGAGGGGAGTCTGTACACCAGGATACTGTGCCCCTGAACAGGTTTACTCTGACCTAGCTAGGAAGGCGAGGGAGGCCGGATTCGAGGATAGGATCGATGTGTACCAGCTAGGAGTGCTAATCCTGGAGGCCGAGACGGGGGCGACATTAGATGGGTATAAGAGGGTTGGAATGCCTGGAGACAGGTTGCAGGGGCTCCTTTCAAGGGTTAACCCCTTATTGAGGGGGCTGGTTGGGGAGATGATCAGCGAGGACCCCCTGGCGAGGCCGTCATCGGACGAGGTGCTGAGGAGGCTTACACGCGTGTATATGGGGGGTTAGCCCTGAGCAGTACATTGAGGATCATGGACCCGTATAGGGTGCTCATACTACTTGCAATAGTATATATAATGATTGCGGTGATGATTAACCCCTATGACTATAACATATTCAAGAACTGGGTGCAGGTGTATAGGGAGGCGGGGCTATCCTCCATATATGCTGCATGGCCATCATATGGGGACGAGTATAGGATAGTATACCCCCCACTCTCGCCCGTAGTATTCATATCCTCATACAAGGCTGCAGTATACCTATCAAGCCTGGCTGGGTATGGCGGGAAAGTGCACATAGCCGTGGAGAGGATCGTGGTTAAGTTCCCCATAATAGCTGCCCTCATAATTCATGCTGTACTCCTAATGAGGGTCTATAGGGATTATAGGTATCCCCTAGCACTGCTAGCAGGACCTCCAGTGATACTAGTGGTTGCCGCGTATGACTTCGAGCCTATAATGATGCTCTTAGCATTCTCCGCCATACTCATGCATAGTAGGGGTAGGCATTTCTCTAGCGGCGTCCTACTCGGGTTATCCACCTTGTTCAAGCCTGTGACAGCGGTACTCCTACCCTACATAACGGTAACGGCATATAAGGACCGTGGGGCCGGGGCGGCTATAAGGTTTATAATGTCATACACGCTCGTCATAGCAATCATATGCGCCCCCTTCATATACCACTCAGGCCTAGACTCCCTACTTAACAGTGTGGCGCTATATCATGCATCCAGACACGTCCAGGGGCCTACACCACTACTCCTCGCAGTAGATGCCGTGACACCCCGGCTAGCCTCAATGCTCCCACTGGTAGTCGTGCTGGCAGCGACACTGGTCGTTTATAGGCTTCTGAAGCCCGCAAGCCTTGAGGGGCACCTGGCTGCAGCATCTATAATGATGATTGTGGTCTTGCTTTCAGGAAAGGTCGTGAACCCTGTATACATGTATTGGGTATACGCGCTGGCAGCACCCGTAATGGTGTCGAGGGGGTACTTCGCAAAATTCTTCATTGTATCAGGCCTAGCCCTGCTAGCTGTGGGGCTGTGGTATAGCCTCCCCCTAACGGTATCAGCGGTACTAGATAAGCCGTATTATGACGAGGAGACTGGCAAGTTCATGGACCCGGAGGAGGTGGATAGGATCATAAATGACACCTTCATAGCTGTGGATATAAGTGATTCCACGCTAACCATGTCACCTGGCGTCAGGGATCTAGTAGTAGGAGTGGCGGAGCATAATGTGCATATGAGGTACTTCCTCATAACACTATACACGGCGGCAATAATAATAATGCTAGGCCTCATAGCAAGGGCATGGAGCGATGACGACACGCTTTAGGCCTGACACGTGATGAAGTACCCTCGGGCCCGAGCGTAGTATTAAGGTATCACCGGGAGACACACACTCTATCCCCAAGCAGTCATATATGGTCTATGGTGTGGAGGATGGCGTGGAGGAGGTACATATCATCCATGGAGCTAGCCCTCACACTATTATCCGTGAAGCCCATGACTATGAACGAGCTCAGGCTATACTACAGGCTACTACTCGTGAGGGGCCTCAACGTCACGGGAGGATGGGATGAGGTGGAGAGTATAGTATCCTCGATGGTCTCCAGGGGGATCGCGTCCAAGACCCCAGATGGGAGGATCTATATAGATAGGAAC
>JALWGG010000084.1 GCA_027013765.1 Acidilobaceae archaeon | reverse complement strand
GCGTGTAGGGGTGGATCCCCCGATCCTGGTTGTCGAGGCTGAGGAGGCGGAGATGATCAAGTATGCTAGCAACGTGTTTCTAGCGATGAGGGTGTCCTTCGCAAACACCATAGCCAGGATATGCGAGGAGACGCCTAGATGCGACGCCCTCAACGTGCTTTATGGGGCAGGCCTAGACCCGAGGATAGGCGTGGATTACCTGAAGCCAGGTCCAGGCTACGGGGGCTCGTGCCTCCCAAAGGATACAAGAGCGTTAATCCACTATGCAGATATGCACAGTATTCCTGTGCCGCTCATCAGAGCGGTGGAGGAGACCAACAGGATCCAGCTTGAAAGGATTATAGCCATACTTGAGGAGGAGCTTGGAGGGATAGAGGGTAGGGTGATTACTATACTCGGCGCTGCATTCAAGGCTGGTACAGATGATGTCAGGGAGTCGAGGAGCATATACCTGGCTAGAGAGCTTATAAGGCGCGGGGCAAGGGTCAGGCTGCACGATCCCCTGGCTCTAGATAACGCCAGGAGGCTCCTAGGCGATATAGTGGAATACCACCGTGACATAGATAGCGCGTTAAGGAGTTCAGATGCAGTAGTAATCATGACAGAGTGGCACCACTACAAGAACATAGACTGGAGCAAGCTAAAGCCGGGCGCACTTGTAGTCGATTATAGGAGGGTCGCTGACCCAGTAAGCCTAGAGAAGATGGGTATAAGGGTTAGAGCCGTCGGGCTCTCTAGGAAAAAGTGATACCCTCCAGCAACTCTGCAAGCCGATTCGCATGCCTCCTCCTATCATACATAATAGCCACTTCCCTAGCCCTAGCTCTATAGGACTCGAAGTCCTCTACTAGTCTTTCCAGCATATGGGCTAGTTCCCTCGGATCACTGGAGCTTGTATAGCCACCTACCCCCATGCCATTGATGAACTCCTCCAGCTCAGAGCCACTAGGCCCGTAGCCTGCAACGGGGAGGCCTGCAGCCAGGTAGTCATAGACTTTTGCTGGGATCGTGTATAGGTATTGCGGATTATTGATGAAGGGTCTACCCACAACGCCTACCTTAGCCTTTGAGAGGTATTGAGCCAACCTATCATACGGCACAGGACCTATGAATGTAGCTTTAACCCCATGCTCCGCCGCATACCTTTTTATATCCTCCAATAGCCTGCCTCCTCCTATAACGAGGATCCTATGCCCCGACAGGCTGGCGGCTTTTATTAGGTATTCTACATTCTGGTATGGATTGTTGAAGTCTCCTAGGTACACTAAGTCATAGTCCTTGCTTGCTGACAGAGGTTTTATGATATCTGGGTCTGTCCCGTTGGGCACGACCTCTATCCTAGTACTAGTTATACCGCTATAGTACCTAGCCATGCCTTTTGTCGGCACTGTCACCAGAGACGCGTCATTCAGAGCCTTATGAAATGTTTCCTGGAGCTTGCCTATAACCCCTAACTTTCCCAGTAATTTATAACGGCCCCGTGCATACTCTTCCCAGAGGTCTCTGACATCAACTATAAGCGGTTTTCCCATGTCTTTAGAAAGTTTCCACGACAATATGGCACTTAATATAATTGGAGATGATGTAAAAATTATATCAATATCCCTTACAGACCTAACTAGGTCGCCGGGGATCCTTAGGAGAAAATACATTAGAAACTTTCTAAACCCCCTGGCATTGATCACATACTCCTCAACAATGTGACCCCTCCTCTCTAACGCCCACTGGAAATACCGCAGCCTAGTGGCTAAGGCCGAGTGCGTGCCAACTGCATGGTGCACTACCAGTATCCTCATCACACGGTCCCACGCTGACTACTTGATAATTAGGAAAATAATATAGGGGGTATCATCACGGATTCACGGGTGTGCAGGGTATGGGCACTGTTATGGTCACCGGAGGCGCCGGGTTCATTGGAAGCCATACTGTCGAGCTACTTGTAGATGAGGGTTATGATGTTATTGTAGTTGACAACCTATCCTCCGGGTCCTGGTCGAACCTTGCAGGACTCCTGAACGGTCCAGTTAAGCTGGTGAAGGTTGATGTAGCCAGTTGGACAAGCTTATGGTCAAGGCTTAAGACCAGCCTTCGCGACCAGGAGATCGATGGTATAATCCACCTAGCAGCAGTAGTCAGTATAGTGGAGGCTAGGAGGAGGCCCTGGAAGACCCTTAGAGTAAATGTGGAGGGTGTTGCTAATATTCTTGAAGCTGCAAGGAGGCTCGATATAGAGCGTATAATATTCGCGTCGAGCGCGGCAGTATATGGAGAACCTAGACAGATCCCCATAGCGGAGGATCATGAACTGATGCCGATGAATCTATATGGAGAAACAAAGCTCATGGGGGAGAGGCTATTATGGAGGTATATGGAGGATTACGGATTGAAGCCCATAGCGTTGAGATACTTCAACGTCTACGGGCCCAAGATGAGGCCCGGGCCATATTCGGGAGTCGTGTACAAGTTCATATCAGCAGTAGCATCCGGGTCCCAACCTATCATTTATGGAGACGGCAGGCAGACGAGGGATTTCATCTATGTCAGGGACGTCGCCTCAGCCAATAGGCTTGCCCTAGAGTCCAGGTACACGGGGCCCGTCAATATTGGGTCGGGGAGGGAGACCAGCGTTCTTGAGCTCTACAGGATCATATGCAGGCTGGCGGGCAGGTGCATGGACCCCGTATTCAGGCCTCCCCGTAAGGGCGACATTAGTAGGAGCACGGCTTCAATTGGACTTGCATACAAGGTCCTCGGGTGGAGGCCAGTAACAAGCCTAGAGGAGGGCTTGAAGGCAACCATTAAGTACTATATAGGGCAAGGAGCTAAGCAATAAATAGAGGCTATGCATACATCCAGGAGGATACTAGGGTGGGCTCGATGAAGGGAAGCGTATACACTAATAGAGCCCCACAGCCCATAGGCCCCTATAGCCAGGCTATAATAGCCGGGGGGTTCATCTTCATCTCAGGCCAGATACCATTAGATCCTGCAACCGGTAGGCTAGTCGAGGGCGGCTTCAAGGATAAGGTTAGGGCTGTTATGGATAATATAAAGTCTATCATAGAGGCTGCTGGCGGCAGCATGGATGACCTGGTCAAGGTCACCGTGTACTTGAGAGATATATCTAGGTTCTCTGACTTCAACGAGGTATACAAGGAATACTTCAAGGGTGATCCCCCGGCAAGGGCTGTTATAGAGGTTTCCAACCTGCCTAAGGGTGTAGATCTTGAAGTAGAGGCCATCGGGTATATAGCTAGGAGCTGAGCCATAGGTCCTCAATAACCTTATATGCATGGCCCGCCTGGCCAGGGTCCCTGACTATTACCGCGATGGGCTCCCTCCTATAGGGGTCCTCCAGTATTATGATTAGGATCGTGGGGGTTACTGCAAGGTCTATTACATGGGGCTTGGAGGTCTTAACCTCTATTCCCAGCCCCCTGAGTCTATCCTCGACCTCCCTACCGATCCTAGGCCCCAGGATAACCCTTACCACCGGGGTTATACCTGCGGCGTTCTTTGCTATCGATTCGAGAAGGTCTATATGCATGTGGAGCACGTTGCTTGCAACTATGTATATCGCTGGCGCCCCGCGGGAAGCCTCAGCTATGGCTGATGCAATACTATAGGGGCCTGCAGCAGTTACAACACCCTCCCTGGGTCTGGGAGGCTCTGTTAGGGAGGCGAGCTTCTCTGAAACCTCCAGGACCAGTTTAGCCCTTGACCGGGCTTCCTCCTCGATCCTGGTGAGCATAGCCGCTGCCACTGCCCTAGGAGGCCTAGGCCTGTACCATCCTCCCGGGTCGGGCTCGACGAATCCCTTGCCCTCAAGCGCCCTGACTACGTCATAGATCCTTGGCAGGGGGACGCCGCTCATGCTGCTAGCCTCCCTGGGGTTCCGGGCTCCCTGGAGCATTGCTATATACAACTTTGCCTCATAGAGTGTTAGGCCCATAGACCTCCTCATGAGCGTGACGAGGTCCTCCAAGACCCGTCACCTGCACACTCCTAACAGGCATTCCATGAATTTCTCCAGCCTCTCCTTGTAGAGCTGGAGCATGTTGCACTGGCTGAGTAATATATTGCAGGGAGCGGGTAATATTATGTGTAGCTTATCCCCCCCACCAGCTTCCACGTGATAATAACCGGTTCTATGGAGCCTATATCCAAGCTTCGAGAATCCGGCCCTATCTCCACACTTAAGGACCTCCTCTGCCGCCTCCAGGCTATCTGCTAGGAAGTGTACTATCGGCGGCTGTAGGCTTGACCACCACGTGTACATGCCATCCGGTACTATACCACATATCCTCCTCCTACACTCCCCCGGGTTGTGCCATACCTCAAGGATCCTGGAGCCAGCCTTATCGGTTAGACTATCCCCGTAGAGGATTGCCACCCTACCACTGCAGCTGCTGGTTGTTGCAAGGCATCTAGCGTCGTTGACCTTAAAGAGCCAATCCAGTATGTCGCTATCCACCGCCCCCCTCCTAGCGTCTACTAGGAGCCTTTCAAGGTACCTTGCCTTAACCTGGTTGAACGACACAATACCTTCCCATTAATGGGGGTATGCCTCTAGGAATATATAATGCCTCTGCACGCTATCTCCTCCTAAGAACCCCGTAGGCTCTTAGAATAACCTGCAGCATTACCACCACATATACTACCTGGATCACCAGCCTAGCCCACTCCATGGATGCAGAGTATCCTATAAGCACGGCTAGTATGGACCCTAGTACTCCCTCGGGGTGGAGAATGCTATCCTCACCCAGGTCCAGCTCATATGCCTTCTCTGTCAGGAACCCCTCATACCCCGACTCCTCCATGTACTCTAGGGCTTCGTGGACGCCGTAGCCTAGTATGCCCGATGCGACGAACACTAGCATTATCGAGGTGTAGAGGAATAGTTTCCTAAGGCTCATCCTATAGCCTGCCATGTATATAAGTATTGCTATGACGGATGCGGCTCCAACCCCTCCTAGTACCCCTAGAGTTGTTGCGCCAGCGTCGCTTACCAGTGCTGGGGCTAGCATGACTACTGTCTCCAGGACCTCCCTATAGGTTACTATCAGGGTGAATACTAGGAGGCCTATACCGCCGCCTATCAATGCAGTTCTCCGGGATATACTCCAGGCTATGTTTGGCCCCTCCCTGGCCATCCAGTATATAACCCAGGTTATTATAACGGCTGCTGTAATGGATGAGACTGCCTCGAACAACTCCTTGTGAGGGAAAACACCGTAGACCCTCAGGATTATATAGCCGCTTGCAATCCCACCCATGATGCTGGCAATAACGCCCAGGGCGACATAACTCCTATAGCTGTGCCTGCCCGTCTTATGGAGAACCGTTAATATTATCGATATTATGAGCGCTGCTTCAAGAGCCTCTCTAAATGTTATTGTGAATGCAGTCGCCGCCTCTCTAAGCATGTCTATTATCCCCCGGGGATTATGTTACCAGTATGCACGTTATTTAACGCTGTTAAACCTGGAATTGTTTCGGGAAAACAAGTATCTACCCTTATAGACCGGGATCTAAAGGTATTACCTGGGGAGTACCAGGTGGGGTATAGCGATGAAGAAGTCTACAAGCTGCTGAGGCCATACGTAGCAAAGTGGTTCAAGACCAGGTATGGATCGTTCACTCTACCCCAGAAGGAGGCTATACCCCTGGTCAAGGCGGGGCATAACGTGCTGGTCTCATCCCCTACAGGTACTGGTAAGACGCTTGCAGCATTCCTAGGCATAATAGATGAGTTATTCAAGACCTGGGAGGAGGGGGAGCTTGAGGATAAGGTATACGCGATCTACGTTAGCCCCCTGAGAGCACTCAATAACGATATGAGACGGAACCTTGTAGACCCATTAAACGGGATCTATAAGGTGTTAGAGGACCATGGCCTGGAGAGGCCGGAGATAAGGATAGCAGTCAGGACTAGCGATACCTCCTCCCAGGAGAAGCAGAGGATGCTCAAGAGGCCCCCACACATACTGATTACCACCCCCGAGAGCCTTGCAATAAGCCTTTCGGCACCCAAGTTCAGGGAGAGGCTGTCAACAGCCAGATGGATCATACTAGACGAGATCCACGAGGTTGCACAGAGCAAGAGGGGAGCCCACCTCATGCTAAGTGTAGAAAGGCTCCAACACCTGGTAGAGTCCCGCGGCGGCAGGCTGGCTAGGATTGGGATGTCTGCAACAATCTCCCCGCTCGAAGTGGTAGCCAGGTTCCTCGGCGGGTATGATAATGGGCGTCCTAGGCCTGTGAAGATCGTTGATGCAAGGTTCGCGAAGCCGATAGACATACGTGTCATAGCCCCGGAGGTCGACCTGGTACACGCCCCCGCGGATGAGATAAATGAATCCATATACCGGAAACTAGTTGAGCTGGTTAGAATGCATAAGACTACCCTAATATTCACAAACACGCGAAGTGCGACGGAGAGGGTAGTCTATAAGCTGAAGAAGCTGCTGAAGGAGGAGTTGGGGTGGAGTGAGGACCTTATTGAAGCCCATCACTCAAGCCTATCAAGGAGTCTCAGGCTAGACGTTGAGGAACGGCTTAAGAGGGGGGAGCTGAGGGTAGTTGTATCAAGCACCAGCCTAGAGCTCGGGATAGATATAGGATACATAGACCTGGTGGTCCTGCTGTCTAGCCCGAAGAGCGTGAGCAGGCTCCTCCAGAGGATAGGCAGGGCAGGGCACCACATAAGGCAGGTCAGCAAGGGTAGAGTGGTGGTTGTTGACAGGGATGACCTTGTAGAGTGCAGTGTCCTGGTCAAGAGTGCCATGGAGAGATTCATAGACTCAGTAAGGATACCAATGAACCCCCTAGACGTCCTGGCCCAGCACCTTGTAGGGATGGCTGTTGAGAGCAAGTGGAGGATAGATGACGCCTACAACCTGGTTAGGAGGGCATATAACTTCCATAACCTCGACTACAACGACTTCATACGGGTGTTGAGGTACCTGGCGGGGAGGGACGGGCTAGAGGAGGAGAGGGTCTACGCCAAGATATGGCTTGACGAGGATGAGGGGGTCTTCGGGAGGAGGGGTGGTGCAAGGATGATCTACCAGCTAAATGCTGGAACAATACCTGACGAGTCGAAGATAGAGGTGTACACAGTCAATGGCAAATACGTTGGCAACCTAGAGGAGGAGTTCGTCGAGATACTCGCCCCAGGCGACATATTCGTCCTCGGAGGAAGGACCTATAGATTCATACGCTCAACGGGCCTAAAGATAATAGTAGAGGATGCAGAGGGGGCCAGGCCAACGGTCCCCAGCTGGTTCAGCGAGATGCTTCCCCTAAGCTTCGACAGCGCACTAAGGGTTGGCAGGTTCAGGAGGAGGCTATCCAAACTACTACGGCTGGGGGACCATAGGAGCGTCAACAGGATACTCATGGAGGAGTATATGCTTGAGAAACACTCAGCCGATGCAATAAGGACATACATCTGGGAGGAGCTAGCTTACCTGGGCGAAGTCCCGGGGGACGACCTAATAGTGGTGGAATACTTTAAGTTCGAGGACGGCTGGGGGATAGTCTTCCACACGCTCTATGGGAGGAGGGTTAACGATGCGCTCTCCAGAGGGTTTGCAAGCATACTAGCAAGGCTGGTGAAGAGGCCTGTAAGGGTGGGCGTATCGGATAACGGCTTCATGCTCATAATAGATGTACAACCCTCCTCAGCCCTCATAAGAAAGCTCATAGAGGAGGCGGATCCAGGCTCCTTCAGAAGCATAGTTGAAGAGGCGCTAGCCAGGACCGAGCTTGTGAAGAGGAGGTTCAGACATGTAGCACAGAGGAGCTTCATGATACTCAAGAGGTATAAGGGTAGGGAGAAGAGCCCTGAGAGGATGCAGCTGAGCGCCCAGAAGCTGCTGGAGGTCCTCATGGAGGTTGACCCGGAGCACCCTGTAGTCAGGGAGACATACAGGGAGATACTGGAGGACTATATGGATATCGGGAATGCCGTCAAGGTCCTCAACTGGATAAAGGAGGGCAGGGTGAGGGTGGTGGTAAAAGGGCCCCTGCCATACCCGTCCCCCATGGCCCACCACCTGGTCGTGAGGGGCTATAGTGATGTCGTGTTGATGGAGGATAGGAGGAGGCTACTAGCACTACTGCATGATAGGATCATGGAGATCCTATCCAGATCCGGGGACAGGGTTGTTGGCGGGTTTGGGAGTACATCTACGTAAGCTATCTTAGTGCTGTTATGAACCTGAGTATATCTGTCCTGGTTATGATCCCCACCGGCCTGCCCTGACTGTTTACAACTAGTAGCCTTCCTATGCCGTGGAAGCTCATTATCCTTATAGCCTCCAGTATTGTGTCATTCTCAGACACTACAACCACGTTCCTCCTCATATACCTGGTCACCGGGACGTCGAGGTCCTCTCCGTTGGCAACAACCATTGCAATGTCCGTGGTTGTTATGAACCCGATCACGTCGCCCTTGGATGATACTATAGGCGCGCCGCGGACCCCGTGGTTATACAGGATCTTGGCCGCCTCTCTCACAGTCTGGTTCTCCGATATAGTAACTAGCCTCCTCCTAATGATCTCTCCCACCCTAACTTCGGGGAGGATCACCATCCTCCCTATAGACACTAGCACCTCCTCAGCATGGTGGTCCGCCCTCTCGACTACGCCCTCAATGACTATCCTCCTATCAGGACTACTCTCGATCTTGACCTTATCACCCCTCCTAACGTCACTTATATTGCCAGCTATCCTCACTACAGCCTTAGCAGGCTCCGGCGCGAATAATCCTATTATCTCTAGATTGGCCACGCTGAGCTTAAGCTCCCTGTCTCCTCTAGGCACGATCATTACACCGTATCCTGCCAGGTGGAACGTGGTGGCCGACCCGAGGACCTCATATGCCTTCAGGCTCGGGACGTAGCCGCCTGCAGGCCCTGTCCTACTCTCTACAAGCCCCATATTCTTCAAGACCATTATTATATTACGCACTGTCCCCTCATCTTTCCCGAGTACCTGTGCCACCTCTTTGCTTTTGATCATCCTCTTATACTGTTCATATAGTCTTGTCAGGGTTTCGAGGACCTCCCTCTGAACCATGGTTAGTGGCCTTGTCAATTCACCCCATCACCTATCCCAACACATTCTAATTTATCCTACACTATAAATTTCAACAAATAAAGGTTTAAATATGTTTATACAAAATAATTTAAACTCCAAACGTTATAGGAGGATTATATACAGATCCTATCCACTCCTACTCGACTGTCTAGGCCTCCTCCTACCCTCCTTAACAAGTAGTATCCCTCCAAGGACCTTCCTAGGCACCTTAAACACCTCCACAGCGATCTTCTCGATATATCTGTCATCGGGTATGGCCCCCCTCTCTATCCCCGTCTCCAGTGCGAGCGCCTGCTTTAGGGCTTCCTTAGAGATTCTATCCCTAACCTCTCCAGAGGCGATCGCCTCAGCCACCCTGAATGCTATATAGAACCTTGTATACTTAACGGCTAGCCTCTCCTTCTCTGGGAAGGCCTTCATCAGAGATTTTATAAGGTTTATGAGGGCCCGATGGTCGGAGAACCCGAAGTATGCTTCAGTCATCTTCACCCTGAGCATCCTAGCAACCGTATTATCATCCAACCCGCCTAGCAGCAGCTTTATCCTGTCTCTGGCCGTCTCGGGGTCCTCGGTTAATAGGATCCGTATGGCCTCCTCATACCTTATGAAGTCAGGGAACAATGCGTCGAAGAGCTCGGGGTACTGCTGGTCCAGCCCCATGCCATACCGGCCAACTACGTATAGGCTTATCAACTCCTTCTCATAGAGGTCCTCCGGAACGCTGGCACCCCTGAGGGGGCTAAGCTTCTCCCTGTTATATGCCTCCTTCAACATGTCTACAACCTTCTCTCTGTCAACCTTCTTCCCGGAATCCCACATGGTGATTATCTCGTTCCACAAGTCTACAAGGGTTGATAGCCTCCTCTTAAGGTCGCTAGACCCCTTCATCCAGCCCTACACCTGCACAATGCCTATAGCCACGCCCCTAGTAACTATAATAGCTTGTGGGTGATAAGCATTAGCCTACGGTGGAGCATGTGTGGCCGCAGTTACTTGTTAAACCGTCTAGGGGAAGCATTGGTAAGTGTGCTGGAAAAGTAATAGTCCTTTCCCCCGAGGAGTTACTGGGGATGGATAGTGTGCCAGTCGAGTGTGTTGTATTGGTGAGAGTGGATGGATGAGGAACTATGGAGATACGTTAGCAACAGGCTTGTAAGATACTGGGTCTACATGATCCTACTAATATCAATAACTATGACCCTATCCACGCTATTCTACCCCGTGCTAGCCTCGACCCGCGTTGGAGACGTGGTGGAGAGGCAGATTGAGGAGCTATTCGAGAAGGCCGAGTCAGTGTCTGGCCCTGACCCAGTGGGCCTGGCCGCGCTGATATTCCTAAACAATACAATGATACTATTATTGATGGCCCTGCTATCACCGACCATAGTTGCGCCTATACTCATCGGAATGTACCAAGGCCTGGTTGTAGGATATATAATACCTGCCCTGCTTGAGGGCGGCTTTATCAACTCCCAGGTGGGTTACGGCCCGGTAGTTATATACTATGGTCTATCTGTCCACGGAGTGATCGAGATCCCCGCGATAGCCCTCGCTCTATCACCCTTGCTGGGCGTATTCAGGCAAGGGCTAAGGAGGACCATTACCTACGTGTTCAAGCTTGTGCCATACTCGGTCCTCCTACTGGTTATCGCCGCAGTTATAGAGTCCGTAGTAACTAGAGTTATGATTATTCTAATAGTACTTATAAAGATATTATTTGGCCTCTAGAATAGCATTAACTGGGTTGGGTGTACAGGTGTAATGTATACAGGCGGAGTATATCATGACCTGCTCTCGTCTATAAGGAGGAGCTATAGTAACTTGAACACGTTCCTATCCAGGATAGAATCCGAGGCGCTTGCAGACAGTGACACCGTCCTAAGAGCCCTGGGCAACTACTTGAGGGATGAAACCATGAAGGAGTTCAACCCAATAATAGTGACGAACCTGGGGAGCATTGTAACCACTATAATGAGGAAGCTTAAAGCCTCTGACTCAAGAATGATCTCCCTACTCAGGAAGACGCTCACCGATGCGATAGACAGGTATATCGGGGAGGCTGCAAGCCTTACCAGACGCTCGTGCGAGTCGCTGGTAGGTGACCAGGCTAGGATCCTATTCATACCGCCAGGGAGGCTGGCTGAGGAGTGTATAAGGGCATGGGAGTCCCGGGGCTCAGTATCAGAGTTGTATATACTCTCGCATATTCATACACGTTACCCCAAGACGAGTATTGGCAAGCTTAAGACAGTAGAGGTCCTCCCAAGCAGTCTATCTATGATAGAAGATAGGGTTGACACTGTGATTTTCGAGGCCCAAGGGGTCCAGCCAGAGGCTGTTATAGGCCCCCCAGTATCGCTTGCAGCATCCGCCTTCGCAAAGCACGTCAATAATGCTAGGGTGTATGCCGTGAGCCTAGGACTAGCGGTTAAGATTGCAGGTAAGAGGGGTGAAGCTGAGACGCTCAGGGGGTATACAGAGGTTTTCGAGGTATGGGGAGAGTCGGTGCAGATAAACCCTCAGGACGTGGTCGGCATGAATGTCCTCGACGCCATTATTGTTGACGGTGTATTAATAGAGGCGGGGAGTGGTAGGAGCCAGCTCATGGTTAGGAGGGCTGGCATGAAGGCTCTCAAAGAGATTACTGACAGAATACTCTCCCAAGTCATGGTAGAGATAAAATGATCATGGTATTCCTTATTGTATTGCTCGCTCAGGGTATGACCACTGATATGACGGTAGATGGCATGGCAATCCACATAAAGACTGACGGGATAGAGGCACCCAAGCTAAATGCGTCCTACACTATGTATAGAGGGAGGATATACCCCGTGCTAGACATAATCCTAGCCGAGTGCCCATCCAACGTGGAAGTCTATAGAGGAGGCCACAACATAACAGACCTAGCCAAATCCTCACTAATGGTCGCAATCGATGGATGCAATGTGAGGGTAGATGGGTACAGGTTAAGGAGCCTAGGATACCTGGATGGAGGTATGACAATAAACATAACAGGAGACTCGTGGAGTATAGAAATAACTGTTGAGAAGAGCATGCAAAGCACCTCCACAAGCAATAGCACAGGACAAATTACGGGAACAGGCTTCACGCCCCCAGCCACGCCCTATACAATAGTTGATAAGCGTGAAGGTGAAGACCTACAATACATGGAGGTAGTAGCGGGTTTAACCCTCGCAATACTCTTCATAGCGTCGGTGGTGTATGAGATTGGGATTGGAGGAGGCGATCGACGCTCTTAAGAGTGGGAGTCCTATAATGGTGTATGACGACGATTCTAGGGAGGGTGAGGTCGACCTAGTCTATTATGCCCCAGCCGTCGACGAGGATGCAATATACACGCTCAGGACAATGGCGGGTGGCCTAATCTGCTACACTACAAGTAGTAGCGTGACGAGGCAGCTGGGAATACCCTGGGGGGACGAGCTCCTCTCCAAGTGGCCAGGGCTGGAGAGGCTGGCCAGGAAGCGGCTTAGCTACGGGGATAGACCTGCATTCACAATCTGGGTAAACTATAAGGGTGTAAAGACTGGGATCAGTGATAGGGACCGAAGCCTGACAATCAGGATGCTTGACAAAGTCGTCGAGCTCGCTGTAGAGGGTAGGGCTGGCGAGGCTAGGGAGATGTTCTACAGGGAGTTCCAAGCCCCAGGCCACATACCGATCCTCGCAGCCAGGGGGCTCTCACAGCGTAGGGGTCATACAGAGCTAACAGTCTCCCTAGCACTCCTAGCCGGGCTAAGGCCGAGTCTAGTCATAGCGGAGATGCTAGACAAGGGCGTCTCGCTGAGCATAGGCAAGGCCGAGCTTATAAGCAGGGAGACTGGGTGGCCCCTAGTCTATGGCAGGGAGGTTGTGGAGGTGTGTAGGGGTGAAGAGGTGTGTTGGGGTAGTTGATACAACATTTGCCAGAGTCGATATGGGGGGTATAGCAGTTGAGGTCCTCCAGCGGGGCCTACCCGGTTATAGGATCGTGAGGCACACTGTGCCCGGGATAAAGGACCTACCGGGAGCCGCTAAGAGGCTAATCGACGCACATGGATGCGATGCCGTGATAACCCTCGGATGGGTGGGGGGAAGGGAAGCGGATAAATACAGCTACCTGGCATCCAGCATAGGCCTCATACTAGTCGAGGTCCTCACCGGGAGGATCATAATAGATGTAACAGTGCATGAAGACGAGGCCAAGGACCCCAAGAGGCTCAAGGAGATAGCAGTAGATAGGGCAAGGAAGCACGCTGAGAACCTGGTAGCACTAGTAAAGGAGGGGCCTACAGCGCTTACAAGCATGGCTGGCAAAGGCCTCCGCCAGGGCTACCCAGACGTTGGCCCTCTATGATGTGGCTAGGGCTGGGGGATCATCCACCTGCCAAGGTCCTCGTCATAATACGCCATCCCACTCCTAACAAGCTTCCTGAACAACTCTCCAGCCTTCCCGCCCAGAGAAGACTCTACCAATAACGCCGCTTCTTCAAGATCCCTCACACCAATCTCCTCAACCACCTTCACAAACTCGCTCCAGAACCCCCTGTCGACAGCTACCTTCTCCCCGTCGATATCGAATACAACGGCCCCCTCCCTCTCAAGCTTCCCAAAGAACCTGTCAGGCGCCCTCATCCAGCTCACATCATCCCAGAAAACAACCTTCTGCTGCCTAAGCCTCTCTATAGCACCCATCCTCTGCCTCGGCTCCTGCTCCACCCTTTGAACCTCCTCACCCTCACCCTTCTCAAGCCTCTCAACCAGGTCTGCAACCCTCCTAGCCAACTCGTCTATCTTACCGGTGAAAGGGTTTACAATATCGGCAACAACCCTCTCAACCCTCCTAGAGACAAGGTCTGCCAGCCTCTTCTCATCCACCCCGCCACCAGGGCTACTGGCATCTCTAGCAATCAACTCCCGGACATAATCCACGACCAGCGGATAGCCCAGGCTCCTCGCCCTCTCCTCAAGCCTCCTATACAACTCTCTATCCAACTCAATCTTCAATACAACCTTCTCAACCATCAAACCCACCATTCCTGGAATAAGGCCAACCAGGACATATATACATCCACCCAGCCACTAAACAAATTAATAACCCCAGCAAGAGAATCAACAATACATGGAGCGGCCGTCGTCTAGCCTGGACTAGGACGCCGGCCTCCCAAGCCGGTGATCCCGGGTTCAAATCCCGGCGGCCGCACCACACTAGGGGCTCCGCCCCTCAACCCCTGGTTTCCTGTATGGTCGTGGGCAGTTCTCCTTCCTCTCAGTCATTACCTGCTCTATTACTTCGATGTCCAACCTAAAAGATAACTAGTACATCCCAAATTAGTGCAGTGTAAGCGAAGACAGCTAGCCACAACTCCACCCTGTACTCACCTCTAGGCTTCTATCTTGTACTACTGTTTGCGTATGGCTTTAGGTGTGCAATAGGTTGCACACCATCATTTTATCATTGCAGGCTGCAGGGGGAGCTTGCAAGGCTATACGGCCCCGGCTACCTAACAGTCAAGACTGTGGGTAACAGGCGAGACGGTACCGCTACCCCGTGTGGCGTGGCTTAGATGGTCGGGATACGTACCTCAAGGGGGATCCGAGGGCCAGCTTCATCCTAGCGTTACCCGGGAGCCTCTTGCTCCTGAGCAGCTTGGCAGGCTCACGGTCCACCTCAACCCTATAAGCCACGCCATCCCACCAATCCAG
>JALWGG010000083.1 GCA_027013765.1 Acidilobaceae archaeon | reverse complement strand
CAACTATCGTGGGCACAGTGAGAGCGGCGCCTCCAGCCTCCCTAACCCCCTCCTTAGCCTTCAAGGATGACTGGAGCGTGTGGAAATTACACGGGCCAGCCTCGCTCCACGCGGGGACAACTGCTATAAGAGGCTTCTTAAAGTCCTGGTCGCTGAATCCTATCGACCGTAGATAAACCCTATGGGGAAGGTTCTCAACCCCGTCATACCATACACTGCTCCGAGGCCTAACAGGCATGTATACCACGCTAGTCTCTAAACAATGGATCCACAACCCTTTATATCTTTCCTGAGAACCCCGCTCGGTAACTGGTGAGCTACCCTATCACGAAATGATGGAGGAATAGTGTGGCGGCGGGGCCCCCATGGTAGCGGGGGGTGGATTTGAACCACCGACCTCGGGGTTATGAGCTTCGCGGGATAGGGGGCCGTCTCCCATGGACTACTAGGTATATTGTGTGCATTTAAAAAGTTTTCCTAGGGCCTCTAGTATTATTTTGGAAGGTGCCTATAGAGTATATAGTTGTGTTTGGGTTTATGATGATTGCCCTTTACGGTTAATAGGATGGGGGTGGGAGACGGCCCCGCTATGCCTCCCGCGGGCTGCCAGGCTACCCTACCCCGCTGTTTTACCCCGCCATTTGTAATGTGTGTTTGGGGTCTGGGTTTTTATTTGTTTTGGCATGGGTCTATGTTTATTGGTTGTATATTGTTTTGTTGTAGGAATTTGCACAATGCATTTAGTGCTATCAACGCTGTTTGTCCTTGCTCTGTTTTTACTAGTGCCAGGTTTCCTTTGATCGTTATTGTTGCCTTGATCATTGCGTCTCTCCTAGCGAGTACTCCTCTGGCTTCTGTGCTTTTAGTATCTTGTTTAGTATTCCGGGGTTCTTTATCTTAGCTATCTCTGTGGGGGGCACGTATTGTGGTAGGCTGTATCTTGTGTGTGTTAGCTCTGCTATCTCGTTCCTAGCCTTTAGGCTGTTGAGCACCCTTCTGAGCCTATCCTCCCCCACTACCCCCTGGAATACCTGTTTTAGTTCCCTCCATGATAGGGGCCTTTTCGCGAGTGTCAGTGCCTTTATTACAAGCTTCTCTATATCCGTGTCTACTAGTGCTGTTGTTATGTTTATGTCCAGCTCTACATCTACAACTCCTCTGAGCCTATTATAGTCCTCTAGTATTACCCTGCGTATCCTCTCGACGTCGTTCCTGTCCTGCACCGCCTCATGCCTACTCATGCTCATACACACTCACCCCATACCTCTAATAATACTATATAGTAGTTTCTGCTCTATATAAAGGAAACCTATATTTTTTGATTTAGCTTACCTATGAACTATCTATATAATAGATTCATCTAGGTGCAAACTAAATGTATCGCGGCTGATACCCGTTAAGTGATACGGGCTTGTATATCTGGCTAATACTTTGGTATCTCAGGGCTAGACTCTCCCTAAAATTATATGGTACTAGAGGGATAATGGTGGTTGCTGTGGCTGCATTAATAGATTATAAGATTGATAGTGTCCTGGAGAGGGAGGTTAGGAATATAGTAGAGGAGATCGTCTTCATAGATAAGAGGTTGGCGGAGCTCGGAGACGGGGATGAGGATATGGCTGAGAAGATCGTTCTGAGGATACTTAGGAGGCACCTAGTATCTGACCTGAGGGAGATTGCAGGGTTCACTGGAGAGTATGGGTATGACTCTAGGGTTGAAGCGTCGAGGGCTTATGCCAGTGTGGAGACCTAGGTGTTCGCGCCGCTAGCCTCTATAACTGTGGCCTCCAGGTCCTTCCTTATCTTTACCATGGCCTTCCCGTATATATTTACCACGCCGACCGTGAAGGGTATTATTATGATGTTTATCGATGTGGCGGTCTCGCTTGTTATCTCTAGTTTCCTGGTCGTTGCCTTCCCTATCCTGGGTAGGGTGACGTTAACCACCTCCTCGTCCCTCTCAAACTTGATCGTTACAATATCCCCCTCTATTATTATATTGTTTCCAGAGGTCCTCACGGCGGATATGCTGTCCCCGAACATGTCTACCTGGTACTTCGCACCCTCCCTATAGATCTTGACCACATCGCCCCCAACCATGTCGATGCTTGGGAAGTCGGGGAATGAGGCGTTGATCCTTATATTCTCCGGCTCTATCACTATATGAGCCTTCCTAGCCCCGATCAGGATGACGTGCTGGGCCTCATATACCCTCCCCTCTACACTGATCCTTGTATTAGTCACCTCGACGTTAACGCCTCCACGTGGTCTTAGCATGTAGTCCACCACCATCCAGAGTACCAGATGTTGTTATTACACTCCTAAAGTTATTATCCTTTAGACTGTAACTATCCCTACAACCGGGGGTGCCTGGCTAGGTCCTCTAGTAGGGGTGTAGGGCTGTGGAGGAGATACCGGAGGACGTCCTAGAGGACATACTGGAGGCTATGGAGGAGGTGAAGCAGCCAGAGGCTAGAAGGGGCAGGGCAAGGTACCCGTCCAATAGGGATATAGCTGAGGCTGTTATAGAGGCTGCAAGGTCCTCGTCCACCAGGCCCGAGGACTTCGTTGACATAGTCCTCTCCATACTTGAGGAGAGGGGGTTTTCAACGAGGTTCGTTAATGAGAAGAGGGTTTGGAGGATATATGAGAACCTGGTTAGGAGGAGGATCATAAGGGATACGCTCGGTGTTGTAGAGTGGTAGTATGCGAGGTGTGCAGGGAGTATCCTGCAAAGGCCACATGCAGGCTGTGTGGCAGGCGCGTCTGCATAGCCCATGTAACCGGTGAGGGATTATGCACCATATGCTCCAGATCCCTCTGCCAGCTATGTGGGAGGAGGTTATCCGTTACACACTGCATGATATGTGGAAGGCTGGCGTGTAGCGACTGCCTAGTACAGGTGGACAACGTGAGGAGGATCTGTGTAGAGTGTGCCAGGCGCATGGGGGTTGAGAGGGCTAGAAGATGGCCAGGTAGGGCGGTGATACTAGAATACACTAGGGGTGCTAGACTACTATCAATAAGATACCTGGAAGGAGGCGATACACGGTAACACCATGATAATACCCACAAGGAAACCCCAAACAATACTACAAAGGCTAATACACTATTCCAGGGTGGGCTAAGAGTTGATCCTAGGAGACCTCGATATATTGAGACTTATACGGGGCGGGGATCTAATAGTTGAGCCATTCGACCCCGTAATCGTCAGAGAGAACGGCCTCGACCTAAGGCTAGGCAGGGGATACTGCAGGTTCAAACCCACAGGCAGGGTATTCGACCCCCGCAGCCCCGGAGACCCTAGTGATTATTATGAGTGTGGAGAGGCGGATGAGATAGTGGTCCCGCCCAAAGAGCATATGCTACTACACACGTTAGAATACATAAGGCTCCCACCAGACCTTGCTGGCTTGGTGAACCTCAGGAGCACCTGGGCAAGAACGGGTATTTATATACCCGCGACAGTGGTGGATGCAGGCTTCGAGGGCCAGCTAACTATAGAGGTGATAGGCTCAAGCTTCCCCGTCAAACTATACCCGGGTGACAGGTTCCTACACCTGGTTCTAGTCAAGCTCCAGACGCCTACAACAAGGCCTTACCAGGGAGAGTATAAGGGGCAGAAGGGGGTGCGGCTGCCGAAACACTTTATAATACATGGGATAGGAGGGACTCCCTAATTTAGTATTAGTTGGGGGAGGTCCTCTTCAGCGTGGGCCATGCATTGTGTGCATGGTATTTGTAATCATGTAGGCCGGGAGTGGCCTACTCATCCCATCCCCAGTTACGGGGGCGTTGTAGGCCCACCCCACGGGTTCTAGGGTTCTGGTCAGGGTTAATTAGCTTCAGCAGCTATCGGGGGTGGATGGAGTAGGGTGTTGAGGCCTAGGCGCGTATTCATCTTAGACGGGTATAACGACGAGCCGGGAGGCTTGGGTGTGCCTCCGTATATCGACGTTTACCCCAGGTATATAGCTGGGGCTCTCTGGAGCGTTGATAAGGGTATCAGGATTGATTATTACACGGTCGACGAAGTCCGTAGGGATACTGGCCTGCTAGCCCGTGCATCTGGCTATGACATGGTCGTGTTTATTGCCGGCGTGGTCGTCCCTGGCAGGTATATCGGGGCTAGGCCTATAGAGGCCCGGGAGCTCGTTGAGTGGAGCAGGATTATACGGGGGCCCCTCAAGGTCCTCGTGGGGCCAGCGGCAAGGTGGGGTATGAGGGGTGCTGGTGGGCCGGTTGGGCCTAGGGAGTTTAGGAGGAGTGGTATAGATGTGCTTGTAATAGGGGATGTGGAGGAGTATTTCACGGATGCCGCGTTATATGGCGTTGAGAAGGCGGACCCATACCGGGTCAGGGAGGATTATAGGCTGGTGGACAGGATAGCGCCTAGGGGTGCAGGCATAATAAGGCAACACCCAAACCATGGCAGGAACCTCGTGGTTGAGATAGAGACGTATAGGGGGTGCACTAGATGGGTGTCGGGTGGGTGTAGCTTCTGCATAGAGCCCCTCCGCGGTAGGCCCATTCAGAGGGATCCCCGGTCGATAGTTGAGGAGGTCCAGGCACTATACTGGGCTGGTGCAAGGAACTTCAGGCTGGGCAGGCAGGCCGACATACTAGTCTACGGGTCCCGGGGGCTTGGCGTAGAGGAGTGGCCTAAACCCGATCCAGGGGCTCTTGAGAGGCCATTCAAGGGGATACGCGGTGCCG
>JALWGG010000082.1 GCA_027013765.1 Acidilobaceae archaeon | reverse complement strand
ATAGAAAGGAGAGGATATCTTGGATAATTGGGTTATAGGTCTGCTGCTGATTCTATAATGAATAGTAGGATAAATGTAAATACTGCGAGGTAGTATATAGCTGCGGCTATGATGCCGCGTTTAGCCAGGCCGCCTTTGCCATTTGCCCCGCCCAGCCACCACGACAGCAGGACGGTCTCCATGACTATTGACGCCAGCATCGCCTCCTCCAGCGGTATAGTGGGTGCTAGGTGGTGTAGGATGAGGCCTGGAGAAGCATACGCCAGAATCATGAATAGGGCCAGCCCACTGCCTACAACAAGCAGCAGGCCCACTGGCAACATTATTATAGCAAACACAAACAAACCCCTAACCAGCCTAAACAACAAAAACAAGCACCCAATAATGAATAATATTAGCTAGGCTCAAGTTTTAAGCCTATAATAGGTTCAAGGTGGTGATACTGTGGTTGGTGATGTATTAGGGTGCTTGTTTGATAGGGCTTCAAGGCGGGGCTTAAACATGTATATCTTCATCAAAAAGGTTAAGCATGGGGATAAAACATACTACTACCTAGTAATAGAAGAATACGATCCCCAAGCGAAGCGCAAGAGAGTGCTCCTCCACCTAAGCCTAAAGAAGATCCTAGAGAAGTTCAAGGAAGACGGGGTAATAGGGGCGGAGCCCCTATGGTGCGGGGGGTGGGATTTGAACCCACGCAGGCCTACGCCATCGGGTCCTCAGCCCGACCCCTTTGGCCAGGCTCGGGCACCCCCGCACTCCATATGATACCTTGAACGGGTGTTGGGGTATTAACGATTATGCCTTTCCTGTTGATAGCTTTTATGGGCTGGGTTGCTAATCCTTTTTATTTGCTGTGTGAGCTGGTTTCCTCTTGGTATGGGTAGCGGTGTACTGGTATGGGTGTGATTGACCTGCTTGCTGCTATTGCTGATAGGTTTCCGACGATCAAGAAGCCTGCTCCTAAGCCTACGTTGTATCAGCGGATTGCATGGACTGGCATCATATTGGTAGTTTATCTTGTGATGTCTAATATCCCCCTCTACGGGATCCCGGAGCAGGCTACACAGTCGCAGTTCACACTGCAACAAATTATATTCGCGTCTAGTGCAGGCACCTTGATGGAGCTCGGTATAGGGCCTATTGTGACTGCTGGCCTGATCCTGCAGGTTCTGGTTGGGGCAAAGATCCTGAACATGGATTTAACGAATCCTGAGGATAGGAGGAAGTTCACGGCTGCCCAGAAGAGCCTGGCAGTGCTCTTCGGGATATTCGAGGCCACGATGTTCGTCCTAGGGAATAGGTATTGGGCTGGCACGGGTATAACGCCCACAACCCTAGACAGGATCCTTGTAATAGCCCAGCTGAGCCTCGCAGCATTCCTGGTCATATTGATGGATGAGATGCTTCAGAAGGGTTGGGGGATCGGGAGCGCGATCAGCCTCTTCATACTCGCGGGTGTCGCGCAGAGTGTGATGTGGGGCTTGCTAGGCTTTGTCCCGGGGTTGGCGGCAACCTACGGGCTTATACCAGCCCTGCTAAGCGACGTCAACCCCCTACTGATAGCTAGGCCTAACGGGTTCCCCGATATTACTGGGCTCTTTGCGACGATATTCATTATACTGCTCCTAGTCTACGCTCAGGCTATGAGGGTTGAGATCCCTGTCACATCGCAGAGGCTTAGGGGGATAAGGTCTAAGGTCCCCCTGCAGTTCATATATGTGACGAACATACCCATACTGCTTGTCGGCATACTTGTCTCAGACCTCCAGCTCCTCCAAGGCATTATACGCGACTTCGCCGGCGTCGACAGCAGGATCTACCAGGCATACTCGGACCTAGTCTACTACGTGTCCCCGCCTAGGGGCATAGTCATGGCCCTCCAGGACCCGCTACGCACAGTCACCTACGCGATATCATGGACCCTAATGTCGGTCATGTTCGGCTACCTATGGGTAGAAATTGCAGGCCTCAACCCAAGGGACCAGGCGGATAAGCTTATAAAGAGTGGGCTGGAGGTCCCCGGGATGAGGAGGAACCCGAGGGTCCTTGAGAATATACTAAGCAGGTACATATACCCACTAACACTCCTCAGCAGCCTGATAGTGGCTGCAATCACAATCGTTGCAGACATATTCGGGGCCTACGGCACGGGAACCGGTATACTGCTGGCGGTCGGAATAATAAACCAGTACTACACGATGATAAGCTATGAGAGGGCGCTTGAGACATACCCGCTATTGAGGAGGCTGCTGGGTGAGGGGTGATGAGGCACCCATTCAAGGTTGTAATAGTGACCGGTGTACCCGGGGTAGGCAAAACAACGGTGCTCTCCAGGCTGGCCGAGATCGCCAGGGAGAGGGGTACAAGGGTAAAGATAGTGAACTATGGGACATACATGCTGGAGACCGCCCTGAAGGAGGGGCTGGTAGAGGATAGGGACCAGCTCAGGAGGCTGCCCCTGAGGAAGCAGTTGGACCTGCAGAGGCTGGCTGCGAGGAGGATCATAGAGGACTCTATGGAGGACCTGGGGGGTGATGATACCTTGATCGTCGACACACACGCCCTGGTAAGGACCTCTGCAGGCTACTGGCCAGGCCTCCCTCGCCACGTCCTAGACGAGCTGAAGCCAGACATGATCGCGGTCATAGAGGCCAGCCCGGAGGAGGTCCTGGCGAGGCAGGAGAGGGATAAGGGTAGGTATAGGGCTGATATTGGGGGTGTTGAGGGTATACGCAGGCTCATGGAGAATGCTAGGGCTGCATCCCTAGCCAGCGCGGTATTCTACGCCTCCACGGTAGCGATAATACATAACCGGGAGGGGGATCCTGGGGCGGCGGCTGAGGAGCTCTATAAGTATATTGAGAACCTATAGGAGGGGCCGGAGTGAGCCCGATACTACCACTCCTACCCTTCCTAATGGCCATCTCCGCAGCCATACTAGCGGCCAGAGTCTATAGGAGGATCTATCCCTATGAAGTCGTCAGGACGGCGATAGACGTTATAGCAGAGTATAGGGCGCTCGAATCCATGGCCCGGGGGAAGAGGGGTAAGAAGAAGCTCAGGGCCAGGGAGCCGGAGTATAGGAGGGCCAGGAGGATAATATTCAGGAGCACCATAGTTAAGTTCTTTGTATTGACCAGCATCTACATGACGGGGGGCATTGCAGCGGCCCTAGCCTACCCAGTATACAGGGTCCCCTTCAAGCTGCCACTCCTAACAGGCACCCTAGACAACGTAGTAGTTATGCCATCATTCATGCTATACTTCATAACATTCATATACACAAGCTTAGTCCTCAGGAGGATGCTCCTATAGAACACTTTAATTATCCCACACCCAACACGGGATCCCGTGTAGGGGTGGAGTGGGGATGGTCAGGCCCGCCCTGAGGAGTAGAAGCCTGAGGAGGGTCTACAGGCGAACCCCGGGAGGCAGGGAGACAATACTATATGAGAGGAGGAGGCCTGGACCAGCCAGATGCGCGCGGTGCGGCAAGCCCCTAGCAGGCGTTCCAAGGCTCCGGCCTTCAAGGATGAGGAGGCTGAGCAAGACCGCCAAGAGGCCCGAGAGGCCGTATGGAGGGGTGCTTTGCCCGAGATGCCTGGCGGAGGCTCTGAGGGAGTCGATTATAAGAGGCTCGTTATAGCGGTATCCGGGCCCCCCGGCTCTGGAAAGTCTACCATAGCTAGGAGGATGGCCTCCGACCTAGGGCTCCGCTACCTCTCAACAGGTTCTATATTCCGCTCCATAGCCGCTGAGAGGGGGGTCTCCGTTGTCGAGCTGAGTAGGATGGCCGAGGAGGACCCCTCTATAGACCTGAGCGTCGACAGGAGGATGATCGAGGAGGCGGGGAGGGGTGGTATAGTTATAGATAGCCACCTTGCGGCATGGCTTATACACGACAGGGCCACCCTGCTAGTGTACACCAAGGCGCCCCTGATTGTTAGGGCTAGAAGGGTCGCGGAGAGGGACGGGGTAAGCGTGGAGGAGGCCCTGGAGGAGATCACTACTAGAGAGTATAGCCAGTGGAGGAGGTTCAAGAGGTACTATGGGGTCGATGTGAGGGACCTAGGCATATTCGATATAATAATCGATACATCACGCTACGGCAGGGAGGAGGCCTACATGCTGGCCTTGAAGGCCCTAGAGCTGAAGACGGGTGTAGGGCAAGTATTTATTAGAGGACCCGGTAAACAGCGTCGAGTGGAGGGATGAGTGGGAATGGCTGTAATCGAGGTTGGGCGGCTCTGTGTTAAGGTCTACGGGCGAGAGGCTGGGAGGAAGTGCGTGATAGTTGATATAATAGATGAGAACTTCGTCCTCATAACAGGGCCAAAGTCCCTGACGGGCGTGAAGAGGAGGAGGGCCAACATAGACCATATAGAGCCCCTAGACAAGAAGATAGACATAGAGAAGGGTGCCAGCGATGAGGAGGTCCTCAAGGCCATACGCGACGCTGGGCTAGAGGACTACATGAGGGAGCCAGTCAAGCCCGCACCACTCATCTAAAATCCTACACATTCATAACCCACCCATACATACTCCTCCAAAAAGGGAGAAGCGCCGTGGAGGACTACACCAGCATAGGCAGGAGGTTCCTGGAGTCCATCGACGAGTTCTGCGGGGCAGAGAGGGAGTGGCATGTAAAGTATGAAGAGCCCACGGACCCAAGATACGGTATCCCACCCATGAATAGGCCCATAGAGAAGCATATAGAGTATGGAG
>JALWGG010000081.1 GCA_027013765.1 Acidilobaceae archaeon | reverse complement strand
GCTAGCATCCCGTTTATAGTACTGTAGAGGTCATAGGAGTATTCCCCACCCCTGCCCTGGTATAGCTTTTTCACGAGTCCATTCAGGCCTCCAGCCAGCTTGGAGGCGTTCACGCCTCTCCCATTGCATGCCTGCTCTAGCTCCTCCCTATTATCCTCTACAAGCTTCATGAGCTCTGTGAGGATCCTAAGGTCATCGAGCAGCCCGTATGCCTTGCTTAGGCCCTCCGCGTATAGCTGCCTATGCTCCTTTGACAGGAGGTCCTCGGGCTCCGCCTTGAGGGATTCATTGATCCCTGCCTCCAGCACTTCTATGAGGTCCTCCACCCTGCCCTGGATCCTGCTCCAGGAGGCTAGCGCCTCGTCCACCCTGCAGGTCCTCAGCTCTCCGAGGACCTCCTCTATATGCTTCTTAACCTCCATGTTTATGGCTGAAGCCTTGTAGAATTCTATGGATGCGTTGGCAAGGTGCATATACGCAAGAGAGGCCCTGTAGGTCTTCCCTATAACACCCCCGCTAGCCCCGGCGTAGCCCGCGGCCTCCATGCTCAGGTTGCCAGCGACGCGTCTGGCATCCTCTATCAGGCTCGTGAAGTTATACCCACCGGTGCCCCGTAGAGCCCTAGTCGATATGTTGTAGTGGAGCATCGCGGATTGGAACAGGTCCGGGAGGCTGGTTTCTTCAGTGCTTGAAGTCTTGACCCCCTCCCATGGAAGGTATGGGTATAGTAGCAGTATCACTAGTAGTATCAGCCCGGGTATCCTGAGGATCCTCCAGTTTATGGACCCCAAGGCTTTACCCCGGTACTACCTTGTCGCCCCTATGACTGCCCCCACTATGAATCCTATCGTGAGTGGAGATAGGGTCATTAGGCCTAGCAGCTTAGCCGTCTCTATGAGGGCCTGCTTCACCTCGCCGCTCATCTCCTCAGCGATCCTCTTCAGGGGGGCTATGTTATCCATACTATTCCCATAAACCCACACGTTGAATGCAACAAGGGCCGCTATGAGGCCAACCGCCGCCGCTATATACTTGGCTATCTTCACCGTGAGGTACCCTAACCCCAGGCCTACTAGGAAGTTCACCAGCAGCGCTGCAGCAACCATCGGATCCCCGGATGCCGTCTCTATCATATCGCTTAGAAGCCCTACACTGCTATTACCCTGAACCATGCCCCTTCAACCCTTATTCTGGTTACATAGATCACGCGCCGGAGTATTATAGGTTAACAACCGCTTCCTCTGACCGTATCGCTATGTGTCTTTTTGTTTTATTGCGATACGGTTTTCATTGTTTCCCGCCTCGCCCAGCGGGCTCGCGGGAGCTTCCCTCGGGTGGGTGCTGGTCGACCGGGACGGCGAGGCGATCGACGCCGGGGAGCTGCCGCTCCGGGTGCTGACCGCCGACGGGGAGCGGCAGGTCCTGGTCCCCCAGGGTGGCGCCGAGTTCGAGGAGGCGGTCCGCCGGATCGCCGAGCTGGTGGCGGAAGACCCCGGGAACGTGATCCCGGCGGAGTGGACGGTGGAG
>JALWGG010000080.1 GCA_027013765.1 Acidilobaceae archaeon | reverse complement strand
GAAGGAAATCGTGCATGAGATAGGCCACTTACTAGGATTAGATCATTGTACTAATCCTACATGTGTAATGTCGTTTAGTAATAGTATTAGAGATGTTGATAATAAGAGCCAATTCTTCTGTGACAGATGCAAGGCTAAACTATCCAGATTACCACACTTAAAATAGAGGAATTCATATATCCACTACAAACGTTATCCTCCAGCACCCCTTCTCTTCAACGATACTCATTTGAGCATATGTCATTGCCTTGACAATCGTCCTGTGTTCATGCCTATTCTGGTCGAACCTCTCGCCCCAAATACTCGATTTTATTATCCATTTATCATTATTTCTCTCAATACTGCATACCCTAAAAATGCTGAATACTAATCCTTCCGAATCAGTATATAGTAACATCTCCTCTATCCACCTATATAATAGATTCTCTAGGTCGAACCCCTCAACTTCAAGATATATCTTCTTCCTAGGTTCAACTCTGCTAGTGTCAGTTATTACTTCATAGACCCCCAACGCGCTTTGCTCGAACGCTTCTTCAAGTGTTCTTCCAGTAGCCTCTATTAGAACATCTGCTGTATGCTCCTCGTGACGGAATCCTGGGCACTCCATCAAGTTATCACCCCCTAGGATATATTGTCCCGCTCCTGGTTTAATAATTCGAGAACACGTGCTATTTCTCTGAAGAATTTTACTGCCGTTGTCCTTACCTCTATACTTGCGAGGCCTGTATACCTGTTTGGTTCCGAGTTAACATTTATCATATAGCCGCCCCTCTCTATGACGAACAACGGGATACTACCCGCCGGTTCTACTATTCCTGTAGTCCCTACTACAAGTACTAAGTCCGCCTTACTAGCTTCCTCCCATGCCCTGGTTAGCACGTCTGGCGGTAGCTGCTCTCCGAACCATACAACATCTGGCCTTAATAGGCCTCCGCATCTAGGACACCTTAATGGTAATTCGTCTCTTCTTGGTGGTTTTTCCAGCACTGTTTTGAAGCCGCACTGTATACATTTAACTCTCCATATATTCCCGTGTAGTTCTATCACATTCCTTGATCCCGCCTTATGGTGGAGCCCGTCCACATTCTGTGTTATAACTACTTTTATTATATTTATTCTCTCTAATATAGATAATATTTTATGCGCTATATTTGGACTAGAATTATATATTATCTCCATCCTCCACCTATACCATTCCCAAACAAGTTTAGGGTTCCGTGCAAATGCGGTGGGAGTTGCCAGTTCTTCAGGCTTGTATCTGCTCCATAGGCCACCTGAGCCTCTGAATGTGGGTATACCGCTTTCAGCAGAGATCCCGGCTCCTGTGAATGCTATGGCATAGCCTGCTTTCGACAATAAATCTGCGGCCTTACGGAAAACCTCGTCTTCCACTATATCCATGCCCTCCAGAAAGTCAATGTATGTCTAGAGGACTATTAATACTGTTTTTCGCCACAATTTACAATTATATGCTATATTAATTATAGAAAGATTTATATACTAGTCTCTATGCTGTGGAGGCGTAGAGGTGCGAG
>JALWGG010000079.1:737-4756 GCA_027013765.1 Acidilobaceae archaeon | reverse complement strand
GTGTATATGGTCTCGTTGAACCACCCGGCATCACTGCTCTCCACTGCCACGGTGAAGCTTACACCCTCGCCCCCGCGCGCGAATATCCCGATCATTATCACTGTTAGGAGTATGGGGAATACTATTACCCAGAACATCATGTCCCTGGCCCTGAATAGGCTCTTAAATGTTACATAGACCTCGCTTAGGATCTGGGCCATCACGCCTCCACCTCCTCCAGCCTCCTACCGGTGACTGTGAAGAATACCTCCTCCAGGCCCGGCTTCCTGGTCTCAACCCTCTCAATGGGGGCGCCCCGTATGCTGTATGCGTCAACGATCATCCTGACTCCCTGGCTCGGGTCGTCGACTGTATACATGTAGATCCCCCGGGAGATTACCTGGGGCTCCAGGCCGTCGACCCTGATAGGCTCCACATCCTCCCTTGTATATACTATGATCTTCGGCTTGGGGGAGTACCTTGATATGAGCTCCTCCGGGCTCCCGCTCGCGGCGACTACGCCCTCATTGAATATGTAGACCATGTTGGAGTGCCTTGCAGCCTCCTCCGGTATATGGGTTGAGTAGATTACCAGCACGTCCTTCAGCGTGACTTCTATGAGCCGCCATAGCTCCTCCCTTGCCCTGGGGTCTAGGCCGCTGGCTGGCTCGTCTAGTATGAGGACCTCCGGGTACCCCATCATGGCCGCTGCTATACTCAGCCTCCTCCTCATCCCCCCACTGTATGAGGCGACGCTCCTGCCCAGGTAGTCCCCCATGTCGAGGACCTCTGCCAGCTCCCTGGCCCTCCTCCTAGCCTCCCCCAGGCTGAGGCCCTTGAGGAGCCCATACCATACAAGGTTGTCCATGCCGCTTAGCCTGACCCTGAATGGCATGTCTTGTGGAGCGTATCCGATCTTCCTCCTCGCATCCAGCCACTCAGCGCCCCAGACGTCATAGCCACAAACAGTCACGCTGCCCCTGGTTGGCTTGAGGGCCCCTGCTATCATTGAGAGTGTCGTCGTCTTCCCACTGCCGTTGGGGCCCATGAGGGAGGTCCTCCCGCTCCGCGCGGTTATGTCTACCCCCTTTACAGCCTCTACTCCTCCCGGGTAGACCTTGTATAGTCCCAGGGCCTCTACCGTGCATGTCATCCCGGTGTGGCACCCGTCATTTGATAGTATTTAGCATGGCCTAGGGTATTAAATTATAGATGGGCTCTTAGATTAAGAGTGCATCTACAGGATTAAACCGCTTCACGTATAACGTTACCCGTGGTGGCCTCCTGTTGGGGGAGCTGGACGATGTATCTAGGCTTGCATCCCTTACCCGCAGGGTCTCGCTATTCGCCGTCGAGGCCGCGGGTGCATTCTACTTCTTCTCATTCGGGATGTCATTCGCCGGGTTCAGCATGATCGCCTACTCGCTAGCATCGGCACTAGGCCTAGACGTATTACTAACCATGACCGTGTTCCTAGTGGGGGGTCTCGCCTTATCCGTAATGCTGATCCTAGTAGTCGCGGGGCCTGTGTGGAGGCACCTGGCAGGCCTCGGAGTCTACAGAGGCTCCGGGCTGGAGAGCGGTCTACTCATAGGCCTGGGATTCCCCCTATCATACATGCTAGCCCTCCTAAACCCACAAGTCTTCCCGGTCGCGTGGTACCCTGGGGTGGGGCTGGGGCTGGCCATAGCGGGAGCCAGCATGTATGGGAAGACCAGTTACTGGAGGACCTTGTATGCCGCCGGGGCCCTGGTCTCCCTGACAACGCCCCTAGTAGTATACACACTGGCTAGGGGCGGAGTCCCCGCCGGGGTCGGAATGGCTAATGGGCTCATGCTTATAATATACCTTATAGCGGGTAGCTACTCGATGGGCAGGGCTTCGAGGACCTTCACGGAGGATTAGGGATTGGACCTGAGTCCTGACAGGCTGGATAGGGTGCTGATGAATCCTAAGAGGTTCATGATAGCAACGATACTATACCTGAGGGGCCCCACGACTATGGGGGACCTGCAGAAGGTGCTGGGGATAAGCTGGGGAGACCTCGACACCCACCTCAGGAGGATGAGGGAGGAGGGGTATGTAGGGGTTAAGCGTAGCATAACAAGGCTGGGACCCAGGACTGTGGTATACCTAACCCGCCTAGGCGTGGATAGGTATAGGAGCCTTATAGAGGTGCTCGATAGCCTCATAAAGAATGCCAAAGGGTAGCTACTCCTCCAGCCCTAGCTCATAGCCCATTGAGGCGAGCTCCCTTAGGATCTCCCCTAGAGCCTCCCTGGATGGGACCTCCACTATGATCTTGATCCTGGTGTGCCATGCCGGGGCCCTGTAGTCGGTCCTCTCATGTATGACGTCGATAATGTTCCCCCGGTGCCTCGCTATGACCCCGGTGACCCTGTGCAGGGTGCCTGGGGTGTCTGGGACGTAGCCGCTTATCGACGCGATCCTGCCCTTGCTGCTCAGGCCCCTGAGTAGGACCCTATACATCATGTTCAAGTCTATATTGCCCCCTGAGACTATGACTACCGCGTCGCCCTGGGAGTCGATCTTGCCCGAGAGGACTGCGGCCAGCGGCGCCGCCCCCGCCCCCTCTGCAAGGACCTTCCCCCTCTCCAGGAGCATGTATAGGGCCTCTGCTATCTCCTCCTCTGATACCGTTACAATGTCGTCTACAAGCCTACTTATTATCTTGAACGTGGTCTCCCCGGGCCTCTTGACTGCTAGCCCATCGGCTATGGTGGGCTTAACCTCTACATCAACAGGCCTGCCCTCCCTGAGGGAGACTTTGTATTTTGGAGCGTTCTCCGGCTCCACCCCGATGACCCTTATACCGGGCCTCAGCCTCTTAGCCACCACGGCTATCCCTGATATGAGGCCCCCGCCCCCCACGGGGACTACTATGGTCTCCGGCATGTCGAGGTCCTCAAGGACCTCGTGGGCTATGGTAGCCTGCCCGGCTATAACGTGTGGGTCGTCGAAGGGGTGTATGAACTCGAAGCCCTCCTCCTCCGCGATCTCCAGGGCCCTCCTATACGCCTCATCATATATGCTACCATGGAGTATGACCCTGGCTCCGTATCCCCTGGTGGCCTCAACCTTCGAGATCGATGCGGTCTCGGGCATAACTATCACGGCCTCGACCCCATACACGCTGGCAGCGTATGCAACCCCCTGAGCATGGTTACCTGCCGAGGCAGCCACCACCCCCCGGACACGGTCCTTGATGCTGCTCACCTTGAATAGCGCGCCCCTGACCTTGAAGCTCCCGGTCTTCTGAAGGTTCTCATACTTCAGGAATACCCTGAAGCCGGCGAGCCTGCTGAACGTTGAGCTATAGTCCAGGGGGGTCCTCCGGGTGTGGCCTGCTATGACCTGCCTAGCCTTGAGGGATAGCTTGTATACCTCATCCTCCAACCCCACAGTCTACACCCTAATATAACTGATCCAGTCGGCTGCTGGAGTAAATATGTGGGTTGACGGTTGCACGGTAATACTAATCCTTGAATCAGGCAATTCAATATGGTGATGGAGAACTCATTCCAGTCCCCGTTATATATTGCAGTGGGTGAATCAATAGAACACGGGGTGGATGGATGGATAGGAGGGACTTCCTAAAGGTTGGCGCAGGCCTAATAGTTGGGGCTGCCCTAGGCCTAGGAGGCTCCCTAGCCATCAAGGGGGGCCGCGTCGAGACGACGACGGTGACGGAGACGCAGCGCCCCGGGGCTGGGAGGGTTAAGGCCTTATGGGTATACGTGGGGCCCATAGGGGACTATGGCTGGACCCATGCCCACCACCTGGGGAAGGAGTATGTATTGAAGAACTTCGACTGGGTCGAGGGGGCCCACCTGGAGAAGGTGCAGGAGACCCAGGCCTATGAGGTCCTCAAGAGCCAGCTAGAGGAGGGAGGCTATAATGCGGTGTTCGCAACCAGCTACGGTTTCATGGATGCTGTGAAGAGGCTCGCAGCCGAATTCCCGGAGGTGAAGTTCTACCACTGCAGCGGGCCGTGGGAGGAGTTTAAGGACCTCTCCAAC
>JALWGG010000079.1:0-727 GCA_027013765.1 Acidilobaceae archaeon | reverse complement strand
CTACCAGCTATACTACCTCAACGGGGTAGCGGCTGGGGCTGTGACGGAGTCCTGCAAGGTCGGCTACACCCCGGCATACCTGATACCCGAGGTTGTTAGGCACATAAACGCCTTCGCCCTGGGAGCCGTCCACGGGGCCAGGGTTATGGGTAAGTGCGGTAATGGGGAGGGGCTTGAGGTCCTCGTCGCCCCACCCCTAAACAGCTGGTTCGCCCCCGACAAGGCTAGGGAGGCCGCCAGGACTCTTGTGGACCAGTATGGTGTAGACGTGGTCGCCTACACCGAGGACTCGACGGCGACCATAGAGGCTGCAGAGGAGTACTGGAGCCAGGGGGTCAAGGTGTACAGCTTCAGCCACTACAGCAACATGGTGGAGTACTATGAGAGGCAGGGAAAGAAGCTGAGGAGCCACCTGACAGGCCAGGTAGCAGACTGGGGCCCCATATACTACCTCCTCCTGGCAAGGCAGGCTACCGGGGGGTATGCGAAGGTCGACCTGTGGACCAGGATCGGGGACCTGACACCGATAAGGTGGAGGAGGCCCCTGGGGGAGAGCACTGCCGGGTCCAGGGAGGGCACAGTATACCTGGCCCCCCTGAACACGGATGCAATACCAGCAAAGGCCCTAGACGAGATCAAGAGGCTCTATGAGGATATGAAAGAGCTTCTATTCGAGCCCTTCACAGGCCCGATAAGGGGGTACCAGATAAACGAGCAGGGAGAGCCC
>JALWGG010000078.1:404-1543 GCA_027013765.1 Acidilobaceae archaeon | reverse complement strand
CCTGAACCCCCACGCGATCCCCTCCAGAATGACCGTAGGGCAGCTCCTTGAGGAGTTCGCTGGGAAGGCTGGCGCGCTGCTGGGAAGGCTGATAGACGGTACCCCATTCTACAAGGAGGATATACAGAACCTCAGGATAGAGCTAGTCAAGATGGGCTATGATCCCAGTGCTAAGGAGGTCATGTATGACGGCAGGACCGGGATGATGATCGAGAGGCCTATAACCATAGGAATAACATTCTACCAGAGGCTATACCACATGGTATCAGATAAGATGCATGCCAGGGCGACGGGTAAGGTACAGCTCCTGACTAGGCAGCCCACTGAGGGTAAGGCCAGGCAGGGAGGCCTAAGGTTCGGAGAGATGGAGAGGGACTGCCTTATTGGCCATGGAGCAGCTAACCTCCTCAGGGATAGGATGCTTGATAATAGCGATGCATTCACAATGTATGTATGCAATAAGTGCGGCCACATAGCATGGTATAATAGGAGGAGGGGTACTTATGAGTGCCCGATACACGGGGACGAGGGCGAGATATACCCGGTCAAGGTGCCATACGCCTTCAAGCTACTACTCCAGGAGATAACAAGCATGGTGATAAAGCCGAGGATCAAGGTGGCTGATAAAATAAGTATAGTGGACAGGCTCCAGAGGAGGGGTATAGAGTAGGGAGGGGGTGGTTGGAGTGTCATACAACTATGATAATGAGGGTTACATTATAAAATCGATCAAATTCGGCGTGCTCCCCCCGCACGAGATAATAAAGATGGCTAAGGTTACTGTGATAAGGGATGCGATTTATGAGCCCGATGGCTCCCCAGTAACCGGGGGGCTACGGGACCCCCACTTCGGCGCCATAGAGCCGGGCGAGAGGTGTCCTGTATGTGGTAATACTAGGGACACCTGTCCAGGCCACTTCGGCAAGATAGACCTGGCAAGACCCGTAATCGTTCCACACTACGGTGAAGCGCTATACGCTGTGCTACAGGCTACGTGTAGGAATTGCGGCAGGATCCTTATACCCTCAGAGAGGATCAGGTACCTCCTCGGGCTCAGGGATAGGCTCAGGAGGAAGTGGCCCAAGCTGGCCGAGATCTTCTCGGAGGAGATCAGGAAGGAAGCGGCATCACGCATGGAA
>JALWGG010000078.1:0-394 GCA_027013765.1 Acidilobaceae archaeon | reverse complement strand
CCCCCACTGTGGCGCTCCACAGTTCAAGATCAGGTTCATGAAGCCATTCACCTTCTATGAGGACCACCCCGAGGGTGAGAGGAGGCTGAACCCGATCGACGTCAGGGAGCGCGTAGAGAAGACCATCGACGACGACCTCCGCCTACTAGGATTCGACCCCGAGTATGCCAGGCCTGAGTGGATGATCATAACAGCACTACCAGTCCCCCCACTAAGCGTAAGGCCCAGCATAACCCTTGAGACCGGCTACAGGTCGGAGGATGACTTGACCCATGCACTGGCTGAGATCGTGAGGCAGAATGAGAGGCTCAAGAACTTCCTCCTATCAAATGCCCCCGAGACTATGATAGAGGATGCATGGCTAACCCTACAACACGTGGTCGCAGCCTATATC
>JALWGG010000077.1 GCA_027013765.1 Acidilobaceae archaeon | reverse complement strand
CTTCAGGAGCTTCCAGTCCCGCCGGGTGACCAGGGTGTACACGGTGTCCACCCCCACCTTCTTCAGGTTGGCGGCCATCTGGGCGAAAAGCATCTTGGCGATGCCCTGGCGCTGGTAGTCCGGGTCCACCCCGATGGTGTCGATCCAGCCCACGTTCTCGGGCACCCCGTACTCCCAGCTGCTGGCGTCGCCGATTATGAAGCCCACCACCTTGCCCTCCAGCTCGGCCACCAGGGAGGAGACCTGGGCCCGTTTTTCGACCAGCTCCAGCTTTCGCTCCCAATACTCCGGCCGGGGCTTGCCCAGCACCTTGATGTCCAGCTCGATTATCTCGGGCAGGTCCGAGGAATGCATGGACCGGATGACCGGTCCGGGGGAAGAATCTTGGCTCATCTCAGCCACCTTTTCGCAAAAGGTTCACCCTGGGCCCATACCCCGCCCCTACGGGTCGATCACCTGCTCCCGCTGGTGGGGGGAGGGGCATCGAAGACCACCTGGTCCTCGCCGCCGCTGTAGACCAGAAAGCGGCTGGCCTTGGCCCGGCCTATGACCACCATGCCGATGTCCCGGGCCAGTTCCAGCCCCATCTGGGTTATGCCGGATTTGGAGATCAACACCGGTATGCCCATGAAGGCGGTCTTCATGATGATCTCCGAGGTGAGCCGGCCGGTGGTGAAAAGAATCTTGTCGCGGCCGGACATGGCGTCCAGCCACATGCGGCCGGCGATGGCGTCGGCCGCGTTGTGCCGGCCCACGTCCTCCACGTAGAGGATCACCCGCGCCTCCTGGCACAGGGCGCAGCCGTGCACCGAGCCGGACAGGCGGTACACCCGGTTGAGAGGGGCCACGGCCTTGAGCACCTGGTAGACGGTGGACTGCCGCACCCGCACCTGGGGCAGCTTCTGCTCGTAGAGCTTGTCCACGGTGCAGCTGAAGAGGGTGCCCTGGCCGCAGCCGCTGGTCACGGTCACCCGGGAGAGCTTCCTCTCCAGGTCGGGGATGCCCTGGCCGTGCCGGGTGGCCAGCCTCACCGTCTCCCGCTCCCAGTCCACCTCCACCGAGGCCACATCCTCGATACGCTCCAGCAGACGCTGGTTGTAGAGGTAGCCCAGGGCCAGTTCCTCTGGGTTGGTGCCCAGGGTCATGAGGGTCACCACCTCGTGGCCGTCCACCTTGATGGTGAGCGGCCGCTCCCCGGGTATGGCCACCCGCCGGGCCCGCCCCCACTGGTCGAACACCTCCCAGTAGTGCACGGGCCGCACCCCGGCCCGACTCAGACTGGGGCGGAGAGAATTCTGGCTGGCCGTGGTCATGGTAGGGCTCGATCTCCGGTGATGAGTTCATTTGAATTATATCACGATCGCCGCGTCCCTTTGATGATTCCCCCCCGGATCGGGGCTGACAAGGGGCACTTCTTTTACTATGTTTCCATGTTAAGCTGGAACCTGAAAGAAGCGTGCATTGCGGCGCGGGAGAGGACATGACCACCCTGGTATTGGCGGTAGGCCTGTCGGTTATGGTGTCGGCTCTGTGTTCACTCATGGAG
>JALWGG010000076.1 GCA_027013765.1 Acidilobaceae archaeon | reverse complement strand
CCCCTGGAGAGTATGATGAGTATGACCCTGACGTCATGCCCTGACGGGGCCGACCCATAAAAAGATTTTCTATGCAAGAAGCCGGACTTCAATCTATAAATATAGTCCCTTGAAATATAACCCTCCCATGGGGGCGCCTGTGAGGAGCAACCTCGTCACCGTAGATATGTGGATTGCGCCGGAATCCGAGGCGCCTTGGGGGGTATGTAGAGGTGCTTAGCAACACTGTCCCGAGAAGGCTGCTTAAGGGTATAACCGTCGGGAGCCTATGGATGTATGTACTGGCAGTCCTGGCTAGGAGACCCTCCTACCCATATGAGGCTAGGAAGATGATCAGGGAGGAGTTCGGATTCGAGCCACCAATAGTCACGCTATACACCACATTCTACAGGCTTGAGCGTGAGGGGCTGATCAAGAAGGTTGAGGGCCATTACATGGTATCGGAGAAGGGCTGGGAGGTCCTCACCGATGCTATAAGGCTTTTAAGGGACCTGGCTAATAAGTTCGAGAAACTTGCAACCAAAGACTAACATATGATAACAATAGTCCTATTATATTACATTATAACTATTCTATAAACTGATATTGAATATTATTAAAACCTGTCCGTGATGCCAAACACTTTCTATCACCAATTATTTAAATACTTGCTCCTATTAATATAATTTAAATATAATGGTGAAATGAATGGCGGCGAGGAGAACGCTGACAGCAGTAGTCCTGGCATCGCTCTTCATCCTCCCCCTACTGATTCCTGCACTAAGCCATGTAGCCTCTAGCCAGGCTGTGGAGCTGACCGGCGACTTTAATGCTGATGCGATAGCGATCGGGAGGTTCCTGGAGTCTAAGGGGGTTACTGAGGTCAAGTATAGTGTGATGGCTGCTGGGGATCCTAATAGTGTTATGAGGATGTATGGAATCGTTGAGGGGGCTAACAAGATCAACAAGATCTGGCAGGAGAATGGGATAAACGTTAGGATATCAATAGAGACCATATGGGAGCCCGACTTCAAGAAGCAGTTCGACAACTTCGTCGCCCAGTATGAGCTCGGCCAGAATGGAGACTTCTTCGTCAACAGCTACGTCTATATAGCGACCCTAGTCGCTGATGAGAGGCTCCTAGACATAACGGAGTGGGTGAACAAGTACTGGGACAACGTCTTCAGCGACTTCTACACACCCCTAATGGAAGCCGCTAAATACAAGGGCAAGTACTATGCCATACCACAGGATACAGAGGCTAGGCCGCTATACATAAGGAAGGATGTGGCAGCATGCATGGGATGGGACCTGTCAGGCCTTGTAGACAAGGTTAAGAACGGGGAGTTCACCTGGAAGGATGTCTATGCGAAGAGTGAGGAGGCTGTAAAGAAGGGATGCTCCCAGTGGGGCCTGATACACAGGAAGGGGAGCGCCCACCCAGACCTGATACAGTTCATATTCGCCTTCGGCGGCAAGCTCTACAACCCTGATACCGGGAAGCTGGTCGTGGATAGGGAGGCAATATACAAGTGGTTCGCCGTCGAGAAGGCCTTCGCCGACGCTGGCCTC
>JALWGG010000075.1 GCA_027013765.1 Acidilobaceae archaeon | reverse complement strand
GCTATAGTGTCCTCGGGGTTCACCAGGTGGTCTCTAGAAGCCCTAGCCCACCCAAGTAGGGGCCTGGGCTCCTCCAAGTCAAGGGCTATCCTCTCCCTGACACTCTTGCTGGGCCTTGAGGACCTCCTCCTCAGGGCCTGCTGGAATAGCTCCTCCTCATCGAGGCTGGCAGGATTTATACAGACACCATGGCTCCTAGGCCTGAGGTCCTCGCCCACTGAGACCATTGTCAGGTGCGATACAGTTGTCATCCTCCTCCTGCCACTACGCGGGTCCTCGGCCTCAACCAATAGCGTGACTTCAAGGCTACTGTTCCCTGCATAGTCTACCCATCCATGGATCACTGCATTCTCACCCAGCCTCAGGGGGGCTAGAAAGAACACGTTATCCAGGCCAGCCAATACGGTGTAACCCCTCACCACCCTCATACTAGTCATGGTAGCTGTAGTAACCATCCACCTCAGCATGACACCCCCATGCAGCGTGCCCAGAGGGTTTACGTGGGTGGTGGTGATGTGATGGACAGTCTCAAACAACGTATCCTTAATCCTATACACCCTCCTACACTCCAATACAATGCACCATACCTAAGAGGATCCAGTGGGAACGGATATTACCCGAAAAAACACATTAATATATATCCAGGCATCAACCGTTATTGCAAGGATCTATAGGGATATACAATCGTCCATAACCTTATAAATTTACCATTCCATAGAATTCTATTTACTGGGCCGGATGACCTGCCGTTGGGTGTCGCCCGCATCGTCGGAGTGGTGACGAGTCCCCTGGCTTCGACGGCCTCTAGCTATGTGTTGATATGTATTGCATTAGCAGCCTAGTATACTCTCTGGGTTTTTCTATATGGCTTAGGTGCCCGGCTCCAGCTATTATCCTTAGGACCGCGTTTGGCATCCTTGACGCCATCTCCTCCATAACCCTCGGAGGCGTTATCACGTCTAGCTCTCCTGCAATTAATAGAGTTGGGACGTGGACCCTGTGTAGCAGGCCCGTTAGGTCCTCCCTGTTTATCATTCTGGCAACCCTAAGCAGGTACCTTGAGTCAGCGTCCACTAGCCTATCAAAGCTTGCACGGGCCTGGGTTAGCCTTGAGGCTATAATCCTAGACGCCTCCCTATCTCCGGAGGCTACCCTCTCAAGTAGACTAAGGTCTATCCTGACCCTGGGTGCCGTGTTTGAGAGAACCATCATTCTAATCCTCTTAGGCTCGGCTTCATACACCTTCAATGCTACCATGCCACCCATACTGGACCCCACCAATACAGCCCTGTCTACGCCGATCCAGTCTAGAACCCCTATGACGTCCCTTGCAAAGTCGCCTAGGGTGGGGATTACAGGGGGCTTCTCCGACTCTCCAAAACCCCTCAGGTCTAGGGCTACACCGGTATACTTGCCCCTAAGCCTTGAAAGCTGGTATAGCCACGCCTCAGCCCTACCCCCTAGCCCGTGGATGAAAATGACTGGAGGCCCTGACCCCGCTTTGAGGTACCTTATCCTCAGCCCGTCAACCACGGCTGTACCTACACTATACAACCC
>JALWGG010000074.1 GCA_027013765.1 Acidilobaceae archaeon | reverse complement strand
AGCCGGGACACTGCTCCTAGTATGGCTCATCTCAAGCCTCCATAGCTCCGGGATTAGCTTAGGCGTCGCTTTTGAACTGCTGCAACGTAATGGGATTAGCGGGCCGGGATCATTCTGGAGTCCAAGTATATTTCTAGCCTTTACATTACCCTGGATGTTCTTTGCTGTAACGAATCCTCAGGTGGTTCAGAGGCTCTATATGCCTGGGGATGAGAGGGCGTTGAAAAACATGGTGAGGTGGTTCTCAGTATTCGGCCTCTACTATACAGTGCTCGTCGTGCTCATAGGACTTCTTGCACGGGCAGGCTATGAGACTGGCGTCTTAAATATAAACGTTGATCCCAGCAATCCAGCCCAGAGGGATCTAGTAACGCCATCCCTGCTCTATATAGCAAATCCCATCCTTGCATCAATCGTTTTTACAAGCATCATAGCCGCATCAGTATCTACGGCGGATAGCATCCTGCTAACCCTGTCGAGCAGCGTGTCAAGAGACTTGGGGGCTGGTAGGAGAGCTGGTATTGTTTCCATAATAATCGTGGGTGTTGTACTAGCACTGGTGGCTGCGGCTAGGATACAGTACATCGTGCTATTGAGCGTGTTGAGTAGCCTCATGCTACTCTCGCTAGCACCTCCGACGATAGCTGGATGGTTGGGTGCCAGGGGGAGGCCAGGCATTATAATTATAGCCATGTCTGTTGGAGTGTTATTTGTATCAGCGGGGATTGTGGTCGAGGTCCTTTCAGGATCCCCGCTTGGAGTAGCTGTTAAGAAGGTTTTCGTTAGCACACCCCTTGGTGTACCAATAAGCATGCTGATACTCGCCACGTCTACAGTACTCACTATACTATCGGTAGCGTTGAGAAGATAACTCAATTACTAGCAGGTATCATATGGTTCAGGGGGTTTATCGGCTTCAGGCATTGGCCTATCCGGCCTCAAGCTGGGCGGGATCCTAGTTCCGGATTCAATGTTATCTATAAGAATCTTGGCCAGGCCACCAGCTAGTGTTATACCTGCACCATTCAACCCGGTCACAACGTATATATTCTCCCTAACCTTGCCTACAAGGGGTTTAGAGTCTTTGCCCACGATGCATGGAGCTGACCATGTCTTAACAGGGTAGCCATGTTCCGCGTCTTTAACCCTTCTAGAGTATCTCTCTAGTATCAGGTACTGTTCCCATGGATCGGGTGTGAAGCCCTCTGCAGGGTCTGAGAGGACCTTATTTTCTCCATTCCCCGCAATCAGTTCCCCCCCAGGATGTGTTACCGCGTAGAAATCGTTTACGTCGTCTTCAATTATAACAGAGGGCTTGGGTGCTTCATAAACTGTGGCTTGGCACCTATATACTATTACTGACTTCCTAATCTCGGGTATGATGCGCGGAGTCCATGGGCCCGCCGCAACTATTACTGTCCCTCTCCTCGGCAGTGTAGCCCTCTTGTCTATAGTGATCGTTCCTCCAAGGTTCTCTATGAGCCTGTATAGCCTTGAAACTATTTCCCCAACATCCACTAGATACTCGTCTATAAACGCAATATACTCGTCATCAGCTA
>JALWGG010000073.1 GCA_027013765.1 Acidilobaceae archaeon | reverse complement strand
CACAATAGTTACATCAGACCACTCAACCCCATGGTATAGGAAGGCCCACAGCAGCGACCCAGTACCCCTACTAATATCAAACCCCAGGCTAGGCAAGGGGCCTGGAAGATTCACGGAGGAAAGCTGCAAGGGCGGCAGGCTGGGGGTGGTAGTGGGGGGCTACAGGATCATACCTCTAGCACTCCAATACCTAAAGAGGCTTGGATGATCATGGTCACGGTGGGAAGCCCAGGTTGGAGAGGTGGAGGACCAGCAGGCACAGGCGGGGGCCTGTTGTCAGGAAGATACTTAGGGCTGTAGAGGCCGTCAGGACCGTATACGTGGTCTCGGTGCTAAGCGTAGCATTATCACTAGCAGGGATACTCCTCTACACGCTCTACTACCCATCCAACATAGTACTCTTCGAGGCATTCGTGTGGCTTATAGAGGCGGTATCATTCGCCGGAGTGGCGGTGGCGTTCAAGATAGCGAGTAGCAGGGCCCTATTCTATAGGGCTAGGTATGAGGTCCTCAGGATCGAGGCCCTGGCATCCGCGCTGATAGGATTCATAGGCCTCGTGATCACACTCATAATAATATATAGGAGTATGACGGGTGGACATGAGACCACCCCAGCAATCCTATCATTGTATCCCCTAGCAAGCGCCGCGGCATCCTACATATTAGAGGGCATCCTACACTCAAGGCTTAGAACGCTTGAGCTAAGGCTTGTATCCCTCCAAGTCATAGCAAGCAAGCTAAGGTATGATGTGATAGTAGAGGTTGCAGGCGGGCTAGCCATACTCCTATCCAACATGCTACACAACCCCGTAGCGGAGGAAGCACTAATCCTACTAATAGGAGCCTACATCCTATACGGGCTCGCGGGGATAACATACTCAAACATACTATACCTGATCGGCCCTGGCCCCGCAAGGCATAGGGAGGAGATCAGGGAGAGGATCAGGAGAGAGCTGAGCCTGAGGGGCTATAAGGCCCGCAATATAAGGGTAGAGGTATACGGCACCTTCAGCGAGGCAGAGGTGTGGGTCGAGCTGGGAGGAGAGACCCCACTATCGAGGGCCCATAGGGAGGCTCTTACCATAGCCAAAACCCTCGTCCACAACGTCCCCGAGCTGCTGAGGGTTGTAGTGATCACGGTGCCAGCTAGGAGGAAATACTATGTGAGGAGGGGGAAGGGTTAGCCAGCTAAGACTCCTCCATACTTCTCCCTCAGCACCCTCTTATTGATCTTCCCCACGCTAGTCTTAGGCAGGTCCTCGACTAGTATAACCTTGTCGGGGAGCCACCACTTCGGCATCTCACCCTTCTCAACGAAGTTCTCCATAAGGAACCTGGTGATCTCCTCATGGGTCACCTTATCCCTCCACCCCTCCCTGGGTACTATGACTGCTACAGGCCTCTCACCCCACTTCTCATGCCTGGCAGCTATAACGGCTACCTGGGCCACGCCTGGATGCCTGCTTATGGCGTCTTCAAGCCTAACACTACTGATCCACTCTCCCCCGCTCTTGATCACATCCTTATCCCTATCAACTATTACAATCGACCCATCCTCCATC
>JALWGG010000072.1:427-4864 GCA_027013765.1 Acidilobaceae archaeon | reverse complement strand
TACCCTCTCATCCCAGTATAGGTTCTAGCCAGGCTCTCTAGATCTTCTCTTAACACGGTCTTTACGGGGACCAGATACTCCTCGGGATCGCATTTATAACTCACGGATCTTCACCTCCCCTATGAGAGACAATTTATTTAGGAGATTATTCTTAGCTCGGTTAAAGATTCTTCCATAACCCTCAAGTTCTATTAGGACAAGTGTATGTGGGCCACGCTCTACAGTTCTAACCTTCACATTAACTCTGCCTCCCTTGAGTGAGAGGATATATGTTCGCTCTCCTCCAGCCTCTGAGACTAGGATCCCTCGCATGCTGGCTAAGGCCATCCCGATTGCTCCTAATGCCTCTTCTTTACCCATTGTGGTGTGTAGCTCAATTATGACGGATTTTGCCTCTATGTCTATGTCTGGCTCCATTATCTTGTATATCTCTACTTCCTCTCTAGGAATCTTGGAGTATAGCTCTTCTAGGAAATTCTTAATATTGTCCTCGTCGCCCTCTATCATTATTATTGAACCGCTAGGCTTCCTAAGATACATTTTACCTTCATACTGCTCCAGGAGGTATTCAAGCCTTTTCCTCTCCGCCTCGCTGGAGTACTTTACTATCAAGAGGTATATAGTCACCCCCCAGCATCCTCGTTGATCTGTTATCACGGCAGGGTTTAAATATTCTCCGTTTGAGGAGAATAGTCAATACCGGTTAAATCCTGGAGAGATCCCGTTCTAGGCTGTATAAGAGATCCCCGCGTGTAGTTTATAGCTTCTCGGATATACTCTGACAGCTTCAAGATTCTCTGGAACCAGCACTTCCGGGGGAGCCTCGAACCCTAGTTTACTCCATCTAGTCTTGATTGTTGATGCCATGCTCAACAGTGCAGGGGGTTCACCATGGTTTAGTAGTATTGTTCTGGGCTTTGGTTTCAGGTATTTCAGGTAGAGTTGCAACTCGCTTCTGGTAGCATGCCCGGTAAATCCTTCTACCCTTACTACATTCATCTTAACCTTAATAGTCTTCAGGTGCCCGTCCTCTTCCATTTGTATCTCCCTTTCTCCATCCATCAACCTCCGGCCCAGCGTCCCCTGGGCTTGGTAGCTTACAAATGCCAGCACATTCCTCTCATCGTCGGCAAAGTGTTTGAAGTAGTCTATGACAGGTCCTCCGGTCATCATGCCACTGGTGGCTAGTATTATCGCTGGACCCTCGCTATACTTGACCTCATCCCTACCCTGCTGATCGTTGACGTAGACGGTTGTCGGCCCTAGGAATGGGTTCTCCCCGTGATATAGTATAGAGTCTCTTATTGGTTTCGCAAGCAGTTCTGGATAGGCCGTATATATTGCTGTAACTTCATATACCATCCCATCCACATATACGGGTATCTCTGGTATCTTGCCCTCCTTTAGTGCCCTGTTTATAACGACTAGTATCTCCTGCCCCCTACCAACGGCCATTACAGGAATCAGTATCTTCCCCTTATCCTTTGCAATCTTATTTATCAGGTTAATCAGCTCCTCCTCAGCCACGTGCCTAGGCTGGGTTTCTGTAGCCCCGTAGGTTGCCTCCATTATCATGGCCTCTACCCTATGGAACTCGTCGTTGGCTGGTGGCAGTAGCCTTACACTAGTGTCACCCTTGATCCTGTAATACTTGAAATCTGCAGTATACAGTATGTTGAATAGGCCCTGGCCTATGTGAAGGTGCACTAAGGAGCTGCCTAGTATATGCCCAGCATTTGTGAAGGTAAGCTTCATATCAGGCGCCACATCGGTAACGGTGTTGTAGTTTACAACTATCGTTCGTGTAAGCATGGTATTTATATCCCGTAGATCATATACAGGCTCCACACCCTCCCTCTTAGCCAACTCCAGGTAATCCTTCAATACCAGAAGCATTATGTCTCTGGTGGGTGGAGTAGCGTATACTGGCCCTCTAAACCCGTATTTATACAGTAGGGGAAGCATCCCGACATGGTCTAGGTGTGCATGACTTATCACCACCGCATCCAACTCCTCTACCCTGAATTCTGGCGCCAGGAAGTATGGGAACGCTGATGGACCGAAGCCTGTGGGCGCAGCTCCAGCGTCGAGAAGGACCTTACTCTCACCCGTGTCTAGTAGTATAGCGGATCTCCCCACTTCCCCGAAGCTCCCAAGACCTATCAGGCGTATATACCGTGTCCCTATTAATGTATCCCTGAAGATTCTCTCTCCGATCTCGCGGAGGGCCTTCTTCCTCTCGCTTGAGACTTGGAACAGGTGGCGTAGGATTGCTTTAAGCGTTTTACTCTCTAGGGGTGATCTTCTAAAGACTTCAAGCCTCCAGCCAGTTTCTGCTAATACCTGGTTTCGGAACGCCTTGTTGCGCCCTATTATCAGGCCAGGCTTATCAGCTATTATACGTACTTCTCCAAGGACTTCATCAAATATGATCTCATCACGGATTACTCCGGCTTCTGGAGGTATCCTTTCTAGTATATAGCTAGTTGTATATTCTCTCGGTTTCCGTGATTTAGGGTCGGTCCTTACTACAATTCTTTTTCTTATTGTCTTTGCGAGCTCTTTAATCTTGTCTTCTATTTCTAGTAGATACCGTGGGTTCTTTACATAAACTGCTATTTCGGGGCCTTCGAATTCTATGCTTGAGATATCTGCTCCTCCCAGTACCTTGTAGATCTCGAAGATTATCCTTTTCCTACTATTTATTTGGTCAATGCCTTTCATGTTTTGAACAGCCAATGCTTGCCACCTTCACAGTCACAGGATCCCACAACGCTAAGCCTGTATCCCGCCTAGGATTTCCTCCTAGGCTGGGCCGCTATGAAACAAGTTAGCCTTTAAAGGGTATAAATCTTTCCTCATATAGGTCCTTGCTTATTATAACTACGTCTACACCGTCGCCAGTTGCTACATCTCTTCTAATCGCTGATTTGACCGCGCTTACTGCTATTTTAATCGCTTCTTCTAGGCTGAGGTCCTCTCTGTAGCTGTCTTCGAGTACCCCGTAGGCTACGGGGGAGCCTGAGCCCGTGGCGGTGTATTTCTCTTCAGTTAGACTCCCGTAGGGGTCTAGGGTGTATAGCCTTGGCTTGTTGTCGAATCCGCCTACTATCAGCTGGACTAGGTATGGGAACCATTTTGACGAGAATAATATGTTGGATAGGAGTGTTGCTATACCTTTAATGCTGAGCCTAATTCCATTGGTGAGCTCATATAGCCTGGCCTCCTCTCTCACTATATCGGCTAGCGTTTGTGCATCAGCAACAAGGCCTGATATAGTCATTGCGCTGTAGTCTGTGAGCCTGACTATCTTCTTTACGGTCCTGCTTGCTATAAGCATTCCAGCAGTGGCGCGCTTATCCGCTGCCAGTATAGTATACCTGTCAACGATCAGGCCTACAGTAGTTGTACCGTGGATTATCTTTGGAGGGTTACCGGTATATGGCGTGTTGCTTATCCAATCCACTTATGTCCCCCAAAGGATCCATTGGTGCTGTAAGGCATTATAGGTTTATCGTGGATAGATCCCTCGTGGACGGGGTGCCGTATGGATAGGCATAAAATAGACCTGCCGAGGAAGGTAGTCGTTGGTAGAAACGTATTACATGATATTGGACAGTACTCCCTGAACCTGTACAAGAAGGGGAGCGGCATACTCGTGGTTACAGGACCCAACGTTTATAACCTCTACTATAAGGTCCTCAAGGAGTCGCTGGAGGATGAAGGGTTCACGGTAAACTACAAGATCGTTAGAGACGCCAATGTAGAGACTGCTGAGGATGTAGCAGAAGAAGCCTCCAGGGACAGGATAGATGTTATAGCCGGCCTTGGCGGCGGGCGCTCAATAGATATAGCCAAATACTCCTCATACAGGTCAAACGCAGGCTTCATGAGCATCCCCACAGTTGCCAGCCATGACGGTATAACGTCTCCATTCGCCAGCCTGAAGGGGTTTGACAGGCCTATATCCAGGCAGGCCAAGCCTCCAGACTTAATACTAATAGATATAGAGGCGGTGGCAAGGGCTCCTCGGAGGTATAATATAGCTGGTTTTGGAGACCTTATAGGCAAGTACACGGCTGTTAGGGACTGGAAACTAGCCCATAGGCTCAGGGGCGAATACTACGGGGAATATGCTGCCAGCCTCGCATTGATGAGCGCGCGTCACGTGTCTACATACGCTAAGGAAATAGGCCTGGGTACCCTGGAAGGCTATAGAGTGCTATTAGAAGCGCTGGTCAGCAGTGGTGTCGCCATGTGCATCGCAGGAAGCTCCAGGCCAGCCAGCGGCTCAGAGCATCTATTTGCACACGCATTATCAATTCTAGCTAAGAACAAGCCACTACATGGAGAGGCTGTTGGTGTTGGAGCAATTCTAATGTCATATATTCATGGTCTGAATTGGAGAAGGATAAAGAGGATGCTCCAAATAGTTGG
>JALWGG010000072.1:0-417 GCA_027013765.1 Acidilobaceae archaeon | reverse complement strand
ACTGCGAAAGAGCTAGGCGGCAAGCCGGTAGAGGTCATTGAAGCCCTTGTTAATGCGGCCAAGATTAGGCCAGAAAGGTATACTATACTTGGCGAGAAGGGGTTAACTTGGTCTGCCGCTGAAAATCTGGCTAAAAAGACTGGCGTGATCGAGTAGACAGGGTGTAATGAAAAATTGAACAAGGTAATAGTAAATGGAATTGGCGCAAAGAAAGTTAGGGCTGGAAGCGGAATCGTGTATAGGAAATGGGTGAAACCCCTCACCAATATCGGGAACGGTGACCTAGTACTTCTCCTAGATCCTAAGGGAGAGCACCTGGGGTGTGGATTATGGGAGTCTCTAGGTCCAGTAGCGTTAAGAGTAATCCAGCACGGATACTGTGGTTATAGAAGTGAAGAAGGGGGCCTAGAGGATGCT
>JALWGG010000071.1:4103-4890 GCA_027013765.1 Acidilobaceae archaeon | reverse complement strand
GGGGTATAGGTGCGTGGTTGAGGATTCAAGCGGGAACACCGGGATCTCCACAGCCGCATACGCGGCCCACGAGGGCCTCAAGGCATACATCACCACCCCCAGGGGGGCAGCAGAGGGCAAGAAGAGGCTGATCCAGGCGCTGGGAGCCACGCTCATAACCACAGATACAAGGGAGGAAGCGGCTAGAAGGGCGGAAGAACTATCAGGAGAGTGCTTCTACATAGCCCATGCATGGAGCCCCATATTCATAGATGGAATCTCAAGGATAGCCAGGGAGATCCCGGAGGACCTCGCGGAGCTCCCCATATTCATACCAGTATCCAGCGGCACACTACTACTAGGCCTATACAGGGGATTAACCGGTAGAGGCTACAAGCCCAGGATATACGCTGTCCAATCACCCCAGGCAGACTCGCTCGCGAGGAGGGTGGGGAATGCGAAGGTCATAGGAAGCGGGCAAGGCCTGCTAGACGCGCTAGTATACAGGGACCCGCCCAGGATCAGGGAGATGGCTGGTGCTGCGGCTGGTGTATACGTTGTTGGGTGGAGCGTGGCCAGGAGATATTATGAGTGGCTCCTTAGGAGGGGCTATATAATAGAGCCTTCATCATCAGTAGTGCTAGCCGCCCTAGACCATGCCAGGGGCGTGGATGAGGCGTTATTAGTACTGACCGGGAGCGGGTTGAAGTATATAGGAAGTCTATAGGACGGGACCTATTAAGCGGGTAGCGTGTGCTCAGAAAAACTCGGCAGTATTGACGTTGCTAGCCCGGAGTTGTTAGGCTGG
>JALWGG010000071.1:0-4093 GCA_027013765.1 Acidilobaceae archaeon | reverse complement strand
CTCTTCTCCAGGCAGATGTCTATGCTGCTGACCCTCCTGTTCCTCTGCTGCCCGGTGTTGGGGTCGGTGACCGTTATCTCGTGGCTGCTTATCTCTATCCCAGCGATCTTGACGTTCTGGGCGAACCTGTTCCTCACGATCTCTACTGCATCCACGGCCTTGTTGATGTTCCGGCCCCTGGCCTTGACGACCACGTTCTTTACTCCCTGCTCCATCAGGGTGGTTAGTATAGCCAGTACGTAGTTCATTACGGGCTTCCTTCCGATCCTGACCTCAGGTGCTCCCTCGCAGACCATCTCTCGACACCCTCGCTGCTCCATATCCATGCTATTTATTCTGTGCTATGCCAGTCCGGCTTGCTGGTATAAAAGCTTTACTAGACCTGTACCAGGTTCATGGACCATCTAGTGCACTGCTGGGTGCACCAGTGCATCGACTGGTAATAGTAATAATATTAAACCCCGTTGACCCGACACATGCCTCCACGGGTTATGAAGGGATGACGAGGATCACGGTTATCCGGGGAGAGTATGGGAAGGTGACGGAGTCCAGGATAGTGGATAGTGAGCTTGAGGATGTAGTCAAGGAAGTGGCCCGGAGCGCCTTAAACGAGTGGTCCCCCAATGAGAGCGACTTCATAGTTATAAAGGACCTCAGGGAGATTGACTTGAAGCTGCCCCTGAAACCGGAGATAGTTGATGTGCTCCGCAAATACGGCACCCTATCGAGGGCCGGGGATAAGGCTATAGCAGTGATCCCAGTATTCACCATAAGCTTCGACAACAAGATGATCTCCGAGGACAAGTACATAGAGAATAAGGTCTACATAATAGCCCCATACATAAATGATGAAGTCAACACACTGCTAGAGTCTCTGGCTGCAGAGATAACTGCAGAGGAGGAGGCTGCACCCGGGATCACGGAGGAATAGCCTCATCCCACTCCAACCCCCGTGCAAGGAGCCTCAGAAGCCCACCACTAATCCAAGGCTTCCCATCCCTTACAGGATATGAGAAGGGTAGCAGGACCTCGACACTACCCAGCCCCGTATCAATTCTAAACGTGGGGCTATCGACAAACTCTATCCTATCAAGGCTTACACCACCCCTAAGCATAGTCAGCACCTTGACGGCTCCATCAACACTCAACTGCCTGGGGCCCAGCCTCCTGAAGGCGGCCCAGTCGAAGTGCATTGTGAGGAGCCTACCCCTACCCCTTGGGGGGTGGTCGCCCATTATGCCCCCGATGACGAAGCACTCTCCAGCCATAGCCTCGTGGGGGCTGAGGTCTCTTGAAGCCCATAGGTCGAGTACTATAGTCTTTGGATCGTCACACAACTCCCAGGAGTGCTCCCTAGAAACATTGACTCCACGGCTGGATAGTACTGCATAGTCATAGTCGCTAGACACGCCTGTTACAATAAGCTCCATGCCAACGCCCTCAGCGACTCTACTCGACTCTAGATACTCCTCTAGAACCCACCTGGATACCCGATCCTCCATATGCTCGATCAGGATCAGCATCATCCAGCCCTGTAGCCATCTAGAGCCCCTAGTCGGCTATAACCTATCATCGGCCCAGCAACCCGGAAGAAATTCGACATTGTATAATATATATTATAAGGTATTTAAGACAGCCCGGCCCAGGACCTCCACGGTGGAAAGAGATGTGCTACTCGCCATCCAATAGGGATATGGAGTATTATGAGGAGGCCAGGCGCCTATACAAGGCTAAGGACCTTGAGGGCCTGAAGAGGGTCTATAATGAGGCGATGGATGCCGATGTAAACGCGGAGATACTATACATAATTAGGAGAATGGTTGACGACCTGGAGAAGGAGCTAGCCAAGGCCGCCCAATAACCCATCCACATGCTCCTAGCCGCTTGTCACATTTTTAACTGGGGGATACACCCCCACAAGAATCAACCCAGTAATACCCGCAACCTAGCAATGCTCCTGTACAACGCTGGAATCGGGTCCTGATTCAAGGCTTTACTCTCAAAAGAGCCCGGGACTAATAAATCTTTCGCCGGTGGGAGATGTGAGGCTCATAACAGTCAAAATGCCGGAGGTCTATGTTAAGGGTATAGACGAGCTCGTGAAGGCTGGCAGGTATAGTAGTAGGAGTGAGGTAATTAGGATAGCAGTGAGGGAACTACTCAAGAGAGAGCTATGGGGCACAGTTCTACCTGCACCAGAGCTAACGACCACAAGGATCGAGCTAGAGGCACCCTTCGAGCTCCCCAAAGCCAGGGGCCTGATAGACGCGTAGAATACGTTAAAACTGTAAATAAGGGAAGGGTTTATCTCAGGTCTACCCTGTAATGCCCAACTCGTTTTCCAGGCGCTTCAGCCCCTCCTCGGATAGCAGGTTCATCAGGTCCGTCCTATGGCGCACCTCATCTCTGAGGAGGTCCTCAGCAAGCTCCTCCGTAGCCGGGTCTACTCCATGGGCTAGGTGGTATAGCTCCTTGTAGGCGTTTATCGCGCATATCTCCGCTTTTATCGCTGCTATCAGCCACCCGTCTATGTCGAAGGGGTTTGAGGGGATCTCCGGGTATTTGCACCCAGATATCTGGTATAGCTTCTCAAACTCCCTGGGCAGCTCTACACCCAGCTCCTCCAGCCTGTCGGCGATCATCTTGGCGTGCTTGTTTATCTCCTCCTGGGCCTCCTCTAGGAAGTGCTTTGCTATAGCCTCGCTTGTGGGCCCCTGTATGTTATACGCGGTTAGCATGTAGTAGTAGCCAGCTATCCACTCGTCGGCAAACGCCTCCAGGAGCTTCTTTGAGAGCTTGTCACGTATATCCTCGCTCAACTCGTGCCCATACAGGCTCATCCTGTACACCACGGATTGTGTATGTGGTCTAGTATATATGCTATAGTATGTATATGTGTAGATACCCTATAACATAGTTACTCTAACATGTAACCATTACTATTTAATAACGCTTTCACCATAGAATAGTCCATGGGCAATGTGGACGCCCCTACCCATGACAGACCCCGGGTAAAGGGGCCGGGGTGTGATGAAGTGGTCCTCCCCGAAGCCCAATAAGGCCTAGGGGGTACATGGTGACTAGTGGGGGGTGGAACCGTTGAGGATCGCCGTCGTGGTAACCAGCGATAGAGTCTATAGGGGAGAGGCCTCTGACAGGATTAGGCCCCTGCTTGATGAGTTGGAGAGGGCTAAAGTCGTTGAAGTAACATACTACAACATAGTGCCAAACGATCCCGAGAGGATAAGGAAGGCGGTAATAGAGGCCACAAGGAACAGTGAGATAGTCATAGTTACCGGAGGTACCGGGATAAGCCCTAGAGACGTTACAGTAGACTCCCTGAGACCCCTAGCCACAAAGGAGCTCCCAGGCTTCGGGGAGCTGCATAGGAGGCTCAGCCTAGAGGATATAGGATATAGGGCGATAATGTCCAGGGCAACAGCATACATAATAAATGGGAGCCTCGTAGCAGTATCACCGGGGAACCCTGGCGCAGTCAAGCTCACACTAGACATCCTTAGAAACATCTACAAGCACCTCCTAGAAGAGCTAGGTGGGAGAGGGCATGGTAAACATATAAAATGACATGCCAATCGATTTAGCAGGGGGCCAGGGGGATGGATAGGATAGTTGGGAGGCACGTATACGGCAGCCTCTATGGCGTGCCCAGGGATAAGGCTATGGATGAAGAGTATCTAAGGGGGCTAGTAGTTAGGGCTGCCGAGGCTGCCGGAGCCACAGTCCATGAGGTGAAGAGCTGGGTAATCCCTGGAGAGAAGGGTGGAGTATCTGTTATAGCACTGGTACTAGAAAGCCACATAGCACTCCACACATGGCCATGGTATGACTACGCGACATTCGACGCCTACACCTGCGGGGAGCACACGGACCCCTGGAGGGCTTGGAGGCTCGTGTTGGAGGAGTTGAAGCCCAGGCATTATACTGTACAGTATGCTGATAGGAGCCAGGAGGTCCTCGCCAAGCCCCCAGCATAATATTCATCCTGACGGGAGCTTGAACGCCGTCGAGAGGTACATGTTACCGTTATACTGAGTGAATACAGCCATATACAGCGAGTCTGGCAGCGGCAGGA
>JALWGG010000070.1 GCA_027013765.1 Acidilobaceae archaeon | reverse complement strand
CGCATATACAGGCGACACGGCTCCGTGTAGGAATGTGTTGGAGGCTGTGCGTGGGGTGGATGTGCTCATCCATGACTCTACTTATGGTGGGGATAGGAGGGTGGAGGCTGTGGAGAGGGGGCACAGCTCCTCTGTGGATGCCGCGTTGATCGCTAGGGAGGCGGGGGTGCGGGTCTTGGTGTTGCATCATATAAGTGCTAGGTATCAGGGCGTTGAGGCTGTCCGGCTTGTGAGGGAGGCTAGGAGGATCCATGGGGGCGCTATCCTGTCGTGGGATGGGATGAGGATAGAGGTTAGGAGGTCCTAGCCCGTAGGATTGCTATGCCCGTGCCGAGTAGTGTCGAGCCGTCGTCCCCGAGTAGGGCGGCGGCCCATAGGGGTATGCCTCCTGATAGTCCTAGGATTATTACCCCGGCCTTGACTATTGTTGCCGCAAGTATGCCTGCCAGTAGCCCCTGCATATAGTTTCTGGAGGACTTGAATAGCCTGGGTGCCTGGGTTACTCCCCTGATTAGCACCGCGTCGGCTATATTGTTTACCGCATCTATGTTGCCCACCGCCACTCCAGCGTCTGACGCCGCCATCGCCTCTAGATCGTTGACGCCGTCACCTATCATGGCGACGCTGCAGCCCCTGCCCCTAAGCCTCTCAACAAGCCTCCTCTTATCCTCTGGCTTCATAGAGTGGTAGTATTCATCTACCCCCAGGATCCTAGCTACGGCCTCGACCCTCTCGCCCCTATCGCCGCTGGCCAGCACAACCCTTATCCCCATACGCCTCAACTCCCTTACAGCCTCCACGACGTCCTCGTCAACCTCCTCCTTTAGGCATATGACTCCAGGCACACCATCTATGCTAAAGTGCACGGTGAGGTCCTCCGGGCTACATGCACCGTTGACAGGCTCCACGCCCCTCTCCAGCAGCAGCCTCGGGGAGCCTAGGAGGACCTGGGAGCCGTTGACTCTGGCCTCAAGCCCTAGCCCCGGGATCTCCCTTACACTATGAACTATGGCCCTTGCACTCCATGAGGATGCAAGCGCCCTGGACACGGGGTGGAGGCTTGTAGCTGCAACGCTTGATACAAGTCCTATGGCCTCATCCACCCTCCCGGGGTAGTGGACCTTGTATGGCTTGAGCCTGCCTAGGGTAACCGTCCCGGTCTTATCTAGAACCGCTATACAGCACCTCGACAAGGCTTCGAGGGCCCTTCCACCCCTGACAATAACCCCCATCCTGGCCAGGCCTGCTATGGTGTATGCCGTAGTCGAGGCGGACGTGATTATGTAGGCGCTCGGGCACCCCGCCAATAGTATGGGGATGGACCTCTCAGGCCCCATGGCAAGGTATACGGGGGTGAATACTCCGATAACCGATAGGATCATGTAGGGGGTAAGCCTCTCGATAAGCCTCTGAGCCCTCCCCTTATACTCCAGGAGCTCCATAGCCCTCCCAACTATGAGTTGCAGCGTGGACTCCCGGGGGCTCCTGGTCACCCTGACCTTCACCGGGTCCCCCGTGTTTATGTAGCCGCTCTCAACGGGGCCTCCCTTATCAAGCTCCACCGGGCCCCGCTCCCCGGTGCTCAC
>JALWGG010000069.1 GCA_027013765.1 Acidilobaceae archaeon | reverse complement strand
TCCTCATACAGGTCTAGGAGTGCGTCATACGGGTGCTCTTCATAGCCTAGGTGCTCCGCTATCCTCCTGTTGATATCTATTATCTTCTCCAGGTATGGCTTGAAGATGCTGTAGTCGGACTTCTCCTTAGCCTTCCTCCACGCGTGGGTTGCCTCCTGGGAGGTCTTGGCCCTCTCATATACAAGCTCCTCCGGTATCTTGGTGAGCCTTTCTATGGTCCTCGTGAGGACCCTGACAACCCCGCGCTCATAGTCGTTGAGGTCCTCAATAGCCGAGGCCCTCTCGACCAGCTTGACGAAGTCCGGGCGTAGGTATAGCTTCCTTGATAATACGCTCAACTCCGCCATGGCGATTGCCCGCTCCGAGACTCCCTCGGGGGGCATATACGTCTCGCTATCCCAGCTCAGCAGCGACTGGGCATGGCCTAGGGCCCATATGACGCGGTACTCGCGTAGGAGGTCCTTCACGGTCTTGTTAGTAAATACTTCTTCCCCGCTCATCATGGGCACTCTCACTGTCCTGCTGTGTCTGGACGGGTTTTTAAGTATTGAAGCCCGATATATAGGCCTCCTCTAGCATCGCCACGATATTAGTATGGTGCATGCTAGTATGGATTCTCAGCCATCATTGTCAGGATCCTCCTATACACAAGTGCACCTATAGCATATACTGCCAGCCCAATTATGATCCCGGGGGCCGCGTAGTGTAGCGACGCCTCGACGCTGTATCCATACACTGCCATCCCCCTAACCGCGTCTATCACACGGGATAGTGGGAACCAGTCCGCGACAGCCTGGAGTGCTGGGGGTAGGAGGAATTTCGGGACTGTGAAGCCTCCCAGGAACATCATGGGGAATGCTATTATGTTGCCCAGCGCAGTTGCACCCTCCGGGGTCTTGGCTAGGATTGATAGTAGGAGTCCAAGGCCTATCATGAAGAGGGCCCCCACTGCTATGTAGAGGAAGCTTGCTATGGTCTTTGCTGGCTCAAGCCTGGAGTAGTCAGCCCCCATCGCCCCTGCCACGCCTAGTATTATTATGGATGATATAAATATTATCATCAGTACTGATAGCGTGTCGGATGCGAAGAGGGTCCAGCCCCTGACAGGGCTGGAGAGTAATATGGGGTAGACCCTATCCTTCCTCCTATCAACCACCAGGCTTATCCCGGAGAATATCCCGGCGTAGAGCGCTTGGATCCCTATGATGCTTATAGCCATATACGCCCTGGCACCCCCCACGGTTGCCAGGACCTCCGGCTCTAGGCTGGCCTCTGTCACGTTTATGGGCCTCGACAGGAATAGTATCCTCTCCTTGAAGGGGCCGGGGACTGCTCTAGCTGCCATGGTGGCGGCTGTCATGCTTATATTATCCGCTATCCCCCTTATAACCCCCTCCAGGTAGGCTTTGGCAGTCGTCGACTCCTGGACCCCCTCAAGGTAGTAGATCTTGATCCATGCACGCGTCCCCATGCTTATGTTAGCGGAAACCCCCTCCGGTATGTATAGGCCTACGTCAGCCGTCCCGTTTGACACCGCCTCAGCCAGGCCGCTGGTCACCGTTAGTATCTTGAAGGCCCCAGTAGCGTTCAGCACTGTGTATATGGT
>JALWGG010000068.1 GCA_027013765.1 Acidilobaceae archaeon | reverse complement strand
GGCAGTGCGACGCCGATACTGGCTATGGTATGAGCATCGCCAGTGTAGCCTTCTGTATGTGGAGCCTGTTCGCGGCCTGGTCCCATACAATGCTCCACCTGCCATCGATTACCTCATCGGTAACCTCCTGCCCCCTCATGGCTGGTAGGCAGTGCATGAATAGAGGGTTCCCAGCCTCCTCCATGAGCTCCCGGTTGACCTGGTAGGGCTTAAGGATCCTTATCTTCTCCTCCGCCACCCCCTCCTGGCCCATGCTAACCCATACATCCGTGTAGACCACGTCGGCACCCCTAACAGCCTTCCTTGGGTCCTCCGTGAACTCTATGCTGGACCCGGACTCCCTTGAAGCCTTGTAGGCCTCCTCTAGTATCCTGGGGTGGGGCCTATACTTCTCCGGGGAGGCGACGACTATGTCTACGCCGAGCTTCGCCCCGGCTATGAGTAGGCTGTGGAGCACGTTATCACTGCCATCCCCTATGAATGCGAGCCTAACCCCCTCAAGCCTTCCCAGCTTCTCCAGTATAGTCATATAGTCTCCCAGGGCCTGTGCGGGGTGTACAAGGTCGCTGAGCCCGTTGATCACCGGCACCCTGGAATACCTGGCCAGCTCGACTAGAGTATCATGCCTCTTAACCCTGGCCACCACAGCGTCGACATACCTCGACAGCACCCTCGCGGTGTCAGCGATAGTCTCCCCCCTACCCAGCTGGAGCTCGCCCCAGCCAAGGTATATTGGGTGCGCCCCTAGCTGGGCGGCGGCTACGTCGAAGCTGACCCTAGTCCTAGTGCTTGGCTTCTCGAATATGAGGGCTACGCTCCTCCCCCTGAGGACCTCTATAACCCTCTCCCCGGCGTAATACCTCCTCTTAAACTCAAGCCCGGCCTGTATGAGGCCCCTTATCTCCTCCGGCGTGTAGTCGACGAGCCATATGAGGTCCCTACCCTTCAAGTCATAAAGCGCCACCCGCCACACCCCCTCAATGAGGGCTGGCGCCTATCTAGGATATAAGCCCTACACGGGGAACACCATGATCACGGGGGCTCAATGGGGATGCATAGGAGGGTTAGGGCTGTCAAGGAGGTGCTGGTGGGCCAGATCAGGGACTCAGGAATCCCTGCAAGCCTCGTCGCCGAGTGGCTATGGGAGGACTTCGGGATCAGGGTGAAGCCTGTATGGGATAGGGTGGAGAGGGCCATACTATCGAGCCGGGAGGTGACGCCCCAGGACCTGGCAGTATTCATGATCGACAACGGGTTGGAGCCCCTGGAGGGTGCATGGGATGTCTACCCGGCTAGGATGCGAGGCGATAGAGGTCCTCAGGAGGATAGCGGCCCCCATGAGGGGGGGTAGCCCGGGGTATGGGGTCTACCACGTTGTAAGGGCCCTTGAGGACCTCTCCTCAACCCCCCGGGGGAGGCCGGGGCTAGCCAGGGATCTAGGGCTGGGGGAGGCTCCTGTAAAGACCCTGATCCGGAGGCTACGCCGCCACGGGCTCGCGTCCGGGGGACAGCGTGGGAATAGGCTCACAAGGCTTGGCCTAGAGCTCCTATCTACTATAAGGTCCCTGGTTAGGGTAAGCGGCCCGGTTAGGGATGTGGGTTGGGGGGAGTGTGTTGTTATACACTCACCCGCCGTAAACCCCCCGGTTGACATTGTATCGGTGTACAGGATCAGGGACCACCTGGTAGAGCATGGGTGTAGGGACGCCATCATAGGCGGGGTCCGGGGTGGTGTGCTGGAGCTCCCAGGGGTTCCCGAGGACCTTGCTAGGGAGATCAGGGCTAGGGTGCCAAGTACTGGGGAGGGGCTTGTCGTGATAGTCCCGGTCGATTGCCTGGAGAGGGGGTTTGAGGCTGTCCTCGACGTCATATACTCCAGGTGTAAACCCCCCGGTTAACAGGGCTAGCATATATACTACAACATGGCAAGAGGTCCTCCTACACTATTCTTGTCAATATGATTGAGGGTATTATCATGGCCATTATGCAAACAGTATTATCTATGAGTAACACCCAAACCATACACAACATCTATGCAACGCAATAATACATATACTGTATAGTAGTATTAATTATAATAACCCGGGTTATAGAGGCTTGCACGACTGGAGCTCATCCTTAATCCTCCTGGCAAGCCCCACCCTGACGCCTAGCCTGGGGTCCGTGTATATGTATATGAGCCCCTTGCTCTGGAGCCCCCTGAGGACCTTCATGAGCCATGTAAGGTCTGCCCTAAGCCTCTCTGCAAGCTGGTCCACGTATATGTATGTGGAGCCCCATTCGACGTAGTGGCCCATTATGTACTCCATAAGGTCATACTCCTCCCCCCCGAGGACCTCCCTCAGCGCTGAGAGTATGCATGAAGCCGCCTCCTCCCTTTCTTGTCTTTTCTTGTCCCTATCACCTTTATTGTCCACAATAAACGACAAGGATCCCCGGCCACGCACGCCGGGTTTACCCGTTTTCTTGTCTTTTCTTGTCCGCTTAACATGTGAACCAGCAATGCTCCTGGCAAGTGTGACAAACTTGTCGAAGCCCTCCCCCGACTCCCTGGCTATAATCTCCCTGGCATAGTCCTCCCCTAACGGTGTCAACTGCCATAGGCCAGCCTCATACTCGACGTATCCCCTAGCCCTCCAGTAGGATAGGTAGCTTGAGACGTACTTCGACTCCAGGCCGAGGACCTCGCCAATCTCAGAGGACCTCATGGGCCTGCCGAGGAGTAGGACCATGATGGCGTCTACAAGCCTACTCCGGGGGCCTCCCCTATCCTGCACCCTCCTGGCGGAGCTGATGATCCTCTCTGCAACCCTCCATACCCTGTCATCCACCATATACACCAGTATAGTGTTATGGGGTGGGGAGGATTCTAGCGGGTAGCCCCAGTATTATCCATGTAAACCGGGGGGTTGACGCTACATGTAGTCCGTTATCCTGGCAACCCTCCTCCCAAGCCCTAGTAGGATGCTCCTCCTAGCCACCTCATCCACCGGGATCTCTAGGCTCTCCCCGAGAATACTCCTCAGCTCCCTGGGCGTGGGGTCTCTCGCTACCGGGCCCTTCTCAAGGGCCCTAGCCACCGTCTCCCTTATATGCCAGTTGCCCACCGGGGCGTAGTAGGTTGGTAGTATCTCCCTAATTATAACCACGTCCCCCCGGGCGCCCCTCCTCCTGAGGTGTTCTAGCACCGGTAGCCTAGCCGCCGAGAAGCCGCCATCGCTCGCGCTGGCCCTCCCCAGAGGGTCCTCTATGAGCCTCCAGTAGGTCACCTTACCGGTCGACTTGGTCCATAGCCCTGAGGGGTGCCACGCCTCGATCCACTCTATACTCCCCGGGCCCGGCTTAACTATTATCAGGAACCTGTTACCTATATACTCCCCCCTGTAGACCTCGACACTCCCAACCTCTTCCATCCCCCTGAGGACCTTGCGCAGGTGCCTTGATACCGTGTCGTCTACAGCTGTTATAGCCCACCTGGTGGGCACGATCCTCCGCCGCCTCTGCATGCCCAGCATGCCTAGGGATAGGGCCTTCTGGATCGTGTACACATCCAGCCCCGACTCATATAGTGACACGATCATGTTTGCCGCCAGGTCGTCGTCCCATAGAACCCTCTCCAGGGCCCCCGGCACCCTGGGGTTGGAGGAAACCCTTATCCTCACAGCCGGGGCGCTCGGGCCCATGGGCTTGGATACCCCATCGAATACAAGCCTGGGGCTAGGGGGCTTGGCAAGCCTAGCCTCGCTGTCTACAGGCCTCTCCGACACGGATGCAAGGGAGACCTCACGCTCATACAAGACCCATGGATTAGAGACCTCGACCCTCATGGAGGCGGCTAGGAGCCTGCTCCTCAACTCTATTATCCTCGATAGGGGCTCCCCCCTCCTAGACCACTCTCCCGGGGCCTCATGGTACCTAGCCTCCTCCCCGTGGACCCCCGGGGGGATCATGTATGCGACCCTAACCCTGGGATACCCGGCCTCCCCGACAAGCACGCCCGGGGGCGAGTCGCCCACAACACTCGTGCCCCTGACAAGATTAGCCGCCTGGATCTGGCTCCTAAACCTATCCAGTATAGGGCACCTTGGGAGGCCGCACAGCATCTTATACCCTTTACACCTTATACAGAGCTCCGGAGGTATCCTGGGCAAGACCATCCCCCGGTGGGCCGGGTCCTAATAGTATACTCTCCCGGCTAGAGGTATTAAGGAGGGCTAGGAGGACTTGTAGAGTATGAGGGCGGCCTCCGCTAGGGGGCCTAGGCGTGCAGGGGCCCCTGCTATATAGATCTTCCTCCCCAGCCTCTCCTCGGCGGGGGAGAAGCCCTGCTCCCCCCCGTTGAACACTATCATCACATCACCGCTGACGCCCCTGCAGGGCTCCACGAGCTCCTCGGGATCCTCGCTTGATACAAGGAGGACCTCTCCGGGTGATAGGTACTCCACCGCGTCCTTCAGGTCCGGGAGCACTATCAGGCTTGCATTGTACTTCAACGCTATCCTATACGCCTCCGGCACCCCGTTCTGGGCGGCGCCCCCATATGCTTTAGTCACTATAAGGCTCCGGTACCCCATGCCGTAGACGAGCCTAGCCATATCCGTTAGCCTCTGGACACTGCTAACGTTATGTATCACCGGCATGATCCTGCCCATCTCAATCATCCCCTAGCAGGTTTTGCAGGTAGAGGGCTATAGACTTTGCTAGTGGAGGCGGGACCGCCTCCCCAACCATGTCATACTGCGCATCCCTACTGCCATGGAATACGTGGTAGTCGGGGAACCCCATTAGCCTGGCCTGCTCCCTAACAGTCAACAGCCTGGGCTCATATGGGTGGATGAATCTTGAAGTCCCCATGACGGTAGGAGCCGGCTCCCTAGGGTCGAGCCTTATATAATTCGGGAGCCTCCTCCCACCCGCACCGGTATACTCTATCAAGTGGTCCCCCCACGACATCTTATAGATCC
>JALWGG010000067.1 GCA_027013765.1 Acidilobaceae archaeon | reverse complement strand
GGCTCCAGTATATAGTATCAGTCATAAGGCGGAGGGGCCCCCTGGCCGGGTGCTCAGTAGACATAGTAGTCACAAACCCCCCATTCGGGGTGCATAGGAGGGGAGCGGACTGGGAGGTCCTCTCCCACGCACTAGAAGCCTCCAGGGACAGGGTTTACGCGGTGGTTAAGTCGGGTAACATTGATTACCATGCCAGGGTAGCTAGGAGATACGGGTACAATACTGGCCTGGTGGCCACACGCTGGTTCCCCATACCAGCAAGCATGGAGATGCATAGGAGTAGGGTAAGGAGGGTGAAGGTGGATGTCATACTCTTCGAGAGAGAGGATGGTTGTACCCGGAGAGGTGCTGGGAGCGGCTGAGGAGTATGTGGTGGAGCAGGGCGTATACATAGACGAGCAGGGCCTGCTCAGGGCTAGCGTGGCCGGCAGGCTGGTAATCGATCCCAGAAGCAAGACAGTCAGGGTTGTCCCGGTTAAGGTGCCCAGGCTCCCGAGGCAGGGTAGCACTAGCCTGGGGCTAGTAGTCCAGGTTAGGCACGATCTTGTAGTTCTAGACCTCTACGGGGAGGTGTCCCCAGACCCGGCCCCCCGCTGGCTGTATGAGTATGACAGCCCATTGACGGGTGGGATACCGATATCAATGGTGACGAAGGAGTATGTAGAGGACCTCCACGACTACTTCAGGCCCGGCGACCTCGTCCTGGCAAGGGTGCTCAACAACACCACGCCATACACACTAACAACCAAGCCACCCCAATACGGGGTTGTATACGCCCTCTGCTCAAGATGCGGGGCCCAAATGCAGCCCCTGAACCCGAGGTCAATGAAATGCCCCAGGTGCGGTAGGGTGGAGAATAGGAAGGTGTCCGTTCTGGCATCCTCGAAGCTTCTAAGAATCAATATCAGGAGGTTCCTAGTCTACAGGAGGTAGTGCCCCGGCATGCCGAGGAGGGTAGTCAGGATAAGGATACCTCCAGCCGCGCGCGGGGAGGTTGACAGGTTCATAGAACGCCTCCACAAGGCCGTCATAGTGGACTCGGCAGTCTACAAGATCGAGAGCGGCGGAGTCACAATAAACATGTATGGCCCAAGCAGCCAGATAAGGGAGTCCATAAGGAGGATAAAGGCGCTGCTAGACGAGTACTCCGAGACAAGCCGCAGGGGCCTGAAGACGTTCAAGAGGAGCAGGATCAATAGGGACGCTGGAGGAGCCATACCAATGGATGCACTATCACAGGCCCTAAGGCTGATGGGCTACAAGGCCTTGGAGAGGGAGGACGGGGTGGAGACCAATGCAGACTACAATACAGTGGCGGCAGTGGCAGCAGGTATAAGGGGTAGCATATCAGGGCTCGCCCCAACAGGGGCCTCCAGGACGGTTAAGAAGGCCGTAGCAGTGGTTGCGGCAGTAACCGGGGCCGACCCGGGGGAGGTCCTCGAAGAGGCTATCAGGATGGGGCTAGCCAGGGTTGAGGATGACAGGATACTACCAGCAATGGATTGGAGGGTGATGAGTGAAACCCTATTAAGGCGTGTGGAGACAGGGTTGAGGGGAGAGGGGGATGGTTGAAGTAAAGAGCCTGGGCGGCGGCAGGTATGACATAATAA
>JALWGG010000066.1 GCA_027013765.1 Acidilobaceae archaeon | reverse complement strand
GTCATGGGCTCATATCCCCCGTAGGGAGTCTCGCTTGACACAATGAATAGCTGGTTCTCGCTTATCCTCTCTGCCAGCATCAGCGGGAAGGGTCCAGTGTTGACCGTGTCGTCGAATGGGTCATAGTACTCTGCCGGGTGCTGGCCCTGCATGGGGTCTGCCTGGTGCTCTACAACCCTTGACTGCTCGCTGCTCCTTACTATAACGCATATGTTCTCAGGCTTCATGTCGGGCTGCTTTACCGGGTTGATTGGCTCGTCGTCTACTAGGACGTATAGTGCTCCTGGGCCGTGGAACAGTACCCTCTTATACTTTAACCCGTTTAGTATGATGTCTGCCAGCCTAGGCTCCGGGTCCACCGTGCCTAGCACCCTATAGGGGGCTCCAGCGTTCTCCTTATCGTCCTCAACACTTACGTAGTCGCTGCGTATCTTACTCCCTATAGCCTCTGCAACCTGGTTTATCACTACCTGAGCGTTCTCGCTGCCCTGTGCTGGGTAGTCGCTGTCGCCTCCAACCCACATGGCCCTGCCTCCCATGGAGAACCAGTCAACGATTGCGTTGATCTCCTCGTCACTCAGTATATTGGTTGCCTGGCCTATTAGGAGGACCTGGACCCCGTTGAGGTTCTCAGGCGTTAGCCCTCCATACCTGATCTCGGCGAAGAGCTGCAGGTAGCCTGGCTCTATATTAGCCTCCTGCTCCTCGCTCTGAAGGATCAGGATCCACTTGCACTCGCTGCAGCTATTCACTATAACATCCAGACCCTTAGGGGCCTGGCCGTGGCTAAGGTCTACAGCGATCACTGCCTTCTGGGCTGTTGCTGAGGGCATGTAAGCCATGGATGCCAGGACCAGTAGGGCTAGTATTACTGGGGCAAGCCTCCCCATATTAGCACCTCAATTAAACCGTTACCCCCTGGTGGATATTTAACACTTCCCACCCGGGCATATCCCCGGGTGTGGGGGCGGTATAGTGTATAGGGTTAGGGTTAGGGGGATCTATGCAACAGCGATCTCCCTACTACTACACGAGGAGGGCTTCCTCCTGTCTGATGTGAGCGAGGTCCTCAGGTCTAGGCTAAGGATACCGGAGAGCCTGGCCCCGCCCCAGGTCACCGTTAAGAGCCTCGATGATGACAAGGATGACGTGCTGGTGATCGGTTATCCCTGGGAGGCGGGGGCTAGGGTTGAGGAGGCCCTGAGGTCCTCGCTCCCCTACATCACAGCTAGGAGGGGCAGGCTAGGGCTCTACACTGTAGTAGATGCAGTCAGCCTGGGAGGTTGTAGGGCTAGGATCGAGGGTCTGGAGGCCGTTGTAGCCTCCGACGACTGCCCACCCGAGGGGGAGGTCTTCAGGGCCACTGTTGTCAAGGAATCCCTGGAGAAGGGCTCCGCCCCCAGGCTCAGGCCAGGGGCCTCTGTAATAGGGGAATACGTGATCGCGTCAGCCCCCGGATCGGGAACCAGCTTCAGCGAGCATATAAGGGATAGAGAGCTGAGGACGGAGCTGATGCTGAAGACTATTGAGAGCGTCGATATTACAAGGGTCCATGTGAGGTTCAGGAGTAATGCGAAGAACGCGCCGGTTGACAGGGTTGTCATGGAGGCTTCAA
>JALWGG010000065.1 GCA_027013765.1 Acidilobaceae archaeon | reverse complement strand
CCTCTCGGCCTCAAGCCTCCGGGCCTCGCCCCGGAGCCTCTCAGCCTCCTCCTCCAGCCTCTCGGCGGCGCGCCTCGCCTCTACTATCCTCCTCCCCACATCCCTAAGGTACCACTCGGTGGGCCTTGCATCGCCGCGGGCGTGTAGCGTGTCGACCGCCACCTCAAGCCTAGATATCCTATCCACCGCCTCCCTGAGGTCTGGTATCCCTATCGCAGCCTCTATCTCCTCCCTGAGCTCCTTCCCCCTATCCATCTTATCCGCTATCTCGTGTAGTCCCCCCTGCTTGATCACAACCGCCCTATCGATGAATGACGCGGGGTCGGTGAGGTGGGCTAGGCCTAGTATGCTGTGGAGCCTCCTCCTGTATGCTGACTGGCCCGAGGCCTCTATCCTCCCCCCAACCTTCAGTATATAGCTGGATGGTCCATAGCCTCCGGAGACCTCTGCCTGCACCGGCCGCCCATCCCGGGATTCCAGTGTTATGGAGACCCTGAAGCTCCCCCGGGGCCTGCCCCCCGGCCCCTGGAGCCTATCATTGACCAGGCCAGCCAGGCCCCCGAGGACCTTCGGGTTCCCGGTGAGGGCTAGCCTGACAGCGTCCAGTATACTACTCTTCCCCGCCCCGTTCTGGCCTAGTATGGCGATCGAGCCTGGCGGGAGCGTTATCACGGTGTTAACGTGGCTCTTGAAGTTCCTCAACTCTATCCTAGAGATCCTATAAGTCACCTGGCCCACCTCTCAAGGATCCCCGGGTACCTGGAGAGCCTGTCGAGGACCTCGACTGCCCTATCCTGGTCGTCCTCAAGCAGGGCCTCCTTGAGCTCCATCACCAGCCTGGCAGCCTCCCTGGGGACCCCCAGCTCCCCCGCGAGGACCTCCACGGGGTCCAGGGTCTCCGGCGCGACTATGACCCTGGCCCCTCCCTCCTTAACCCTCTCTATAGAGAGCTTAACCAGCACCCCAGTCCTCCTAGTAACCTCGGCGGCCCTCTGGTATAGGGGGCGTAGGGGGACCCCCTGGGGGATCCTGAGCTTGAGGTATAGTAGTGGGGGCTTGGGGCCTCCCTGCCTAGATGCCTGGGAAGCGGCTTGGCTTATGGCGTTCAACGCTTCCTGGGGGCTCCTCGCCTCCGCCTCCACCTCTAGGTGCCTCCTAACCTCAAGCCTAACCTCCTCCACCCTGACGCCCCCAGGGTCTATGTCAACTATCAGGGGGCCCCTAGCATGGGATAGGCTGGCTTCATCCACGTTTAGGGGCTCCAGGGAGCCTGGGTAGGCGTAGGCCACGTCACCATACTCTATATGCCTCCTATGCACGTGCCCCATGGCTGCATAATCCACTCTGGGGAGGTCCCCGGGGGATGCTATGGAGTCTAGGGGGAATACCGTGTCGAGGCTGAAGTGGCCCAGGAACACCCTCACCCCGCCCTCAGAGCCAGCGGCCCTTGAGAATGCCGGGAGCAGTTTGCCAGCCAGGGTCCTCCTCCTCTCAAGATCCACCTTGCTGAAGGGGTACACGTATACAGTTACCCCCCCAACCCTCACCCTCTGAGACTCCACAACCTCGCCCGGACTCCTGGCCCCCCGGGGGAGGGGGGCGTGGAACCCGTCTACAGCCGCCTCCACCACCTGGAGGACCGTGTTATCCCTCCTACCAGGGGTGTCGTGCTCCCCGTGAGCCGCCACTACCGGGATCCCCTGGGAGGTAACCCTCCTCAACCCCCTGATAGCCCTCCTGAGGACCTGGTTGCCAGGCCTCGGCTTGTCGAATAGGTCCCCCGCTATGACGACTATATCAGGCCTCTCCTCAAGTATCATATCGACCACGTTGTCGAAGCTCTCAAGGATATCCTCCTCCCTCTCCCTGAACCCGTAGGGCCTAGCGCCGAGGTGCAGGTCTGCCAGGTGTATGATCCTTTTGGTATCCACTCTTGAGGACCCCTCCCCCTAGACCCCTGTAGGGGCTGTCCCACTAATAAGGCGTGGGCGCCCCCGGGTCCCTGGGAGGCCTAACTGGAAGTATTCATGGATGCCCGGAGGTATGCCCTAAGTCTCCAGGAGGCTAACCGGGTCCTCCTTCACCACCCTGAAGGCTATGCTGGTCAAGGTCCTCCTCACCCCGGGGAGCTTGTTAAGCCACTTGATGAACCTGTCAAGCTCCCCAATCCCCCGGAACCGCGCCACAAGGACTATATCGAACTCCCCGGTAACGTCATACACCGCGATAACGTTGGATATCTCCGAGACCCTCCTCTCCACATCCTCGATCAGGCTACCCTCAACCGACACGTTTATGAGGGCGGTAACGTCATAGCCCAGCACGCTATAGTCTATATCAACCGTATACCTCCTGATCACACCGGCCGCCTCAAGCTTCTTGAGCCTGCTATGGACTGTTGTATGGGGCATTCCAAGCTCCTGAGCCATCCTGCGGAGGCTGGTCCTTGAGTTGTGGGCCAGTATGGCCAGGATCCTCCTATCTATAGCGTCCATAGTACACTACACCACCCATACCATTGGATTATAATACGGCTAATCCCCTAATAAATATCATGCTATGTACAATTCTACTGTGTTAATGGTTATAGAGTGTATGTACAAGGCTATAGGGGGATCAGGTGATACATTGCCCGGAGCGCCTGGGAGCGTCGAGGAGGCGTATAAGCTCCTCAAGGAGAACGGGATAGAGTGGGTCGACCTGCAAGTCACAGACCTGGCAGGCAAGCTCCACCACGTCACGATACACATGAGCATGGTGGACCCCGACAGCCTTAGGGAGGGATTCGGGAAGCTCGACGGGAGCAGCGTTGCAGGATTCTCAACAATCGACGACAGCGACCTAGTCCTAAAGCCCGTGCCCGAGACCCTTGCAGTACTCCCCTGGCACGAGGCCACAGCCAGGTTCCTAACCCAGGTCTACTGGAACCTGGGCAGGGGCAGGTTCGAGAGGGACCCCAGATGGGTCTCCGAGAGGGTTGAGGAGCACCTGGCAGGTGAAGGGTTGAAGGCGTATACAAGCGTCGAGCCCGAGTTCTTCATACTAGACGGGATAGAGTTCAAGGTATCCATGGGAGAGGCATACTACAGGCTATACTCAAGCGAGGCCACCTGGAGCAGCGACGAGTATAGGGGTATAAGGACTAGGCCCAAGAAGGGCTACTACCCAGCCCCACCTCAGGACCAGATGATGGATATAAGGATGGAGATCGCGAACACCCTAAGGAAGAGCTTCAACGTGCCCGCGGAGGTACACCACCACGAGGTAGCAACGGGGGGGCAGGCGGAGGTCAACTTCAGGTATGGAACCCCCACAGTCACAGGGGATAGGCTCCAGACCCTGAAGTATGTGGCTAAGATGGTTGCATACAAGCACGGCAAGGTGGCAACATTCATGCCGAAACCCGTGCTAGGGGATAATGGGAGTGGCATGCACACCCACGTCAGCATATGGAGGGGTGATGAGAACCTATTCTATGACCCAGAAGACAGCTACGCCGAGCTAAGCCAGTATGCAAGATACTTCATAGGAGGCCTGCTAGAGCATGGGAGGGCGCTCTCAGCAATACTCTCACCCACAGTCAACAGCTACAGGAGACTAGTCCCCGGCTTCGAGGCCCCAGTCTACCTTGCATGGAGCAGGGCCAACAGGAGCGCCGCCGTCAGGGTGCCAGTCTACTATAAGGGTGACTATAAGAGTAAGAGGATCGAGTACAGGCCCCCAGACCCAGCAGCAAACCCCTACCTAGGCCTCGCCGCCATAATAATGGCTGGCCTGGATGGTGTCAGGAAGAAGATAGACCCCGGAGACCATGTCGATGAGAATATATACCTCATGACGCCGGAGAAGAGGAGGAGCCTGGGGATAAAGAGCCTGCCAGGCAGCCTAGAGGAGGCCCTCCAGGAGCTTGAGAGCGATAACGAGTTCCTCAAGCCCGTGTTCACGAGCGAGGTGATAGAGGGATACCTGGAGCTCAAGTGGGGCGAGGTCAAGGAGGCCAGGCTCCACCCATCACCAGTAGAGTTCCTCATGTACCACGACGTCTAGACCTCCTCCACACCCCCACCCACACTAATCCCGGATACAAGGGTAGCTATCAAGGCTGTCACCATTACCCCAGCCGCCAGCCCATGATCCATCAACCCGCTCTTCAAACCCGCATAGGCTATAATAGTTGAGACGGTTAGCCTCGCGGCCATCACATTGGCTATCCTCAGATCCCTTATCCTAGCCAGTAGCCTGAGGGCGACATGTGTTGCAGCCACCTTCACCGGGTAGCTTGAGAGGAAGAGTATCACCATGATCTTCTTCAGCCTCCCAAGGTCCACGGGAGCTATGTGCAGCCCCGCATTGGCGAAGAACACGGGGGCCATGAATCCAAACACTATCCCCCCAACCCGCTCCCCGATCCTATCCCTGATCCTCGTCTCGGCGAGGGCGGCACCCAGGAGGAATGCAAACAGTATCCCATGGATACCGACGACCTCGGAGAACAGGGTTATGGCTAGGATCAGGGCAAAGACCACCCTAACCTCCGCCTCATAGGCTATCGGAGGGAGCCTCCTAAGGATCCTGGCGGCTAGGGGAGGCACGAGGACCAGGCTGGCCCCATAGACTACTAGTAGAAGGGATGGCCTGAAGACTGCCGCGGTGAACGCAAGTATGCTTAGCACATCAGCTATCATAGCAGATGCGAGGAGGACCTGGCCTCTCCAGCTGGACAGCATCCTGAACCTCCTAACGATCGAGTAAACCACTGCCACGCTGGTTGTCGACACCCCCACTGCGGCTAACGCGCTATCCAGCATGGGGTAGCCCATACCCACCAGGATGAAAGCTGTGACCAGTGCGGGGGCGGAGAAGCTCACACCACCGATCAGGAGGCTCCTCCATATGAACCTCCTCAGTATAGCGACATCAATCTCCAGGCCGGCCATGAACATGAGCAGGCTGCCCCCCAGCAGGGCTACCAGGTCGAGGACCTCGCCCCCCTCCACACCCATAAGCCCTGCAATGAAGCCGAGGAATATCT
>JALWGG010000064.1 GCA_027013765.1 Acidilobaceae archaeon | reverse complement strand
ATCCTTATGTATAGTGCTACTAGTGGGACTCCTATGATCATTACTGGGAACATCCTCATACCGATTAGTGATAGCTTCAAGAGGTCTCTCCCGGGGAACATGTATCGTGCGAACGCGTATCCAGCGGGTAGTCCTAGGATGAAGCTTAGTGCCATTGTGAGTAGCGCGACAATTATACTATTCTTCACCGCCGCCAGGGCCCCGGCCTCGAATAGGAGGAATTTGACTTGGTAGAGGCTGTAGCTTAGTGGGATTGGGGTTCTAGCATATAGTGCCCTGGGCTCTGCGAATGCGTATAGTATTGATATTGCTAGCGGGACCCCGACCCAGGCCATTATCAGTACTGCTATGAATACTCTTATTAGGCCCATAATCCTCTCTCTGAGTATGCCCTGCATCATGCATACACCTCAAGGTGCTTCGCTCTAAGCATCCTAATGTAGATGGCTCCTAGAGTCAGGCTTATCCCTGCTATTATCAATGCATAGAGGGCTGCAACTCCGTAGTGTTTGAGCTCCGTTAACTCATAATACGCCTCCCCTGCAAGGACTGGTATATTCCTTCCAGCCAGTATCCATACAACGCCGAATATCTGGAATGCGAATAGCGTCCTTATTAGGAGGGCGGATTGCAGGCTTGGCTTTATCATTGGTAGTATTATCTTGAACATCTTGTCGAACCATGACGCCCCGAATACCTCTGCCGCCTCTATGAGGTCCCTCCCAATCATCTGTATCCCAGCGAATAGTATGACGAATACTATCGCCATGCTCCTCCAGATCTCGGCTAGTGATATCGCTAGTATCATCCTCCACGTGTATATGCTTCCGAAGATCTGGATGGGCTCGTCTATAACTCCGAGGCTTATTAGGAGGTTATTCATGAACCCGTTACTAGTCAATATAGAGTACCATATGAGGCCTGCCGCCACATCGCTTATCGTCAAGGGCACTATTACAAGGTATAATAGCAGGTCCCTCCCCCTGAACCTGTTATAGAGCAATATGGCTACTGTTAATGCAAGAAGGGTCTCCACTGGTATCACTATAGCCGTTATAGTGAATGTATACTTCAACGCGTTCTTGAACTCCGAGAATGGGCTGTGGAGGAGGTAGTCTATATTACTCCAAGTAAGCCCCCCATCCTCGAAGAATGCAAGGTATACAGCCTCCACCAGGGGGTATGCTATAAAGAACGCCATATACAGGAATGCCGGTGCAATAAGCAGGTATGCCCTGTTAATCCTCAATACTCTAATAACCCCCATCAATGAGGTTGTAATAAAAAAGGGGGAATATATGTATGGATACTAGACCCGCCCATTACTTAGAGTCTGGTGGAGGCAGCTTGGCCCCGGTTTCCTGGAATAGCTTGTTCAGCTCATCAGCCAGTTGAGGCAGCACCGCCTCAGGCTTGTTGCCCTCAAGTACTATCATCTTGAACGCTGTCCTGTAGGTCTGCGAGAACTCTCCTCCCTTCGCTCCTAGGCTAGGTATCAGTGCGACCAGGGAGTCGGGCGCGTTCAGCTGGTTGCTGACCCCATTCACCAGGATCTTTAGTGGGCCCTCTGTTATGGCTCCTGAAGCCTCGTTAACGCTCGGGAAGAATCCTACATTCTTGAGGACTAGCACCTGCGTCTCAGGCCTCGTCAGGTATTCTATTAGCTTCCATGCGGCATCCGGGTGGGGTGCCCCCTTGGGTATTGCAAGCCCAGCGATCACCAGTATATAGCCCCTGCCCTTGGGGCCTGCTGGTGCTGGCACCACAACGAACTTGTCGGGCTCAGTTGTTATAGCAGACTTTATCCTGGCAGTGTGATCCCATGCTATTAACACATCTCCCCTTAGCAGGGGATCGGCCATTGCATCCCAGGTTGTGCTGGCCGGGTTCACGTAATTCCAGAGCTCTGAGAGGTATTGCCACATCTTTACTGCATCACTGCTGTCAAAGTTCTTGACCTGGGTTCCCGTAAAGCTTGGGTAGAGGTAGCCGTGGAGGAACCTGTGGAACAGGCCCTTCGGGCCTACGGGGAACCCGAGGGCCTTCTTCCCGGTGGCCTGCTCTATAGACTTCGCCCACTCTAGCAGGGCGTCATATGTCCACTTGTCCGTCCCCTTGACTACATCATCCATTGTGAGGCCTGGAGGTAGGTAGTTGAATGCCTCCTTGTTCACGACGAAGACGTAGGTTGCCGTCATCCATGGTACATACGCCTTTATCCCGTAGAGCTTGCTATAATCCTCTAGTATCGCTGGGAAGCTTCTATCGGGGAGCTGGCCGAACTGGCTTAGGTCCATCAGCCAGCCCTTGCTGGCGAAGTAGTCTAGGCCCCCGTGGAGGTCTCCTATAAGGTCTATCGTCACCTTTCCAGACTTCATCTCGCTTTCGAGCCTGGTCGAGAGGTCCTCATATGATATGCCAACGAATTCTACCTCTATACCTGTCTCCTCTGTGAATGGTGGTAGTAGCTGGTTCTTCACGAAGGCCTGCTCCTCTACCGGGACTAGCTGTGTTGATGCGAATATTATCTTCACCTTCTCCTTCGTCTCGGTAGCCGTTTCAGTAGCCTCTGTCTTGGTAGGAGTCTTCTCCTCCGTCTTTGTAGCGGTCTCAGCAGGCTGGGGCGATGTGGTTGTCGCCTCCTCTCCGCCCCGCATCATTAGTGCTGCAGCAGCTATTATAATGATCAGGACTATCACTACCCCAACCATCTGGCTAGTTGAGAGTCCTTTCCTCCTACGCATTCATCCATCCCCTCGAAAATGCATCCGCTATATTATACTGATCCATGCATCGCCAACTAATAAACCTATACCAGAACAGCCTTATACACTGTACCCATAGAGATTCTTGAACTCCTAAGATTCATTATAATAATATGAATTGTTTCCGCTTCAGCATTATTGCGACCAGCGGTGTAATGAAGCTGAGATTCATTAAATAGTATGTATAATATTTATGTGTATATATGTATTACACGATATCTATATTTTTTATAATATAATTAAATATCTACCCTAAATTTTTAACAGGTCTATAGGTGTGTCAATTGAAAAACATCATCTATTCATTTCGCATAGTTAGCCCTAGAAGCTGGTATAAGCTTGCATGGTACTTTGCTAGGCGTGTTGCTTCTGGTAGACAGCTAGACTATGATGATACAGTGGTGCTGTTCAAGTGCAAACATGGATTAAAGCTTTATGACTATGCACATCACTGGTTAATGCATATAGATCACTATGAGGTGGGGACAACGAGTTTTCTCTTAGATAATCTTAGCAAGAATTCTATATTAATGGATGTGGGAAGTGGTGTAGGGGTGCATGTGTTGCACGCTCTTAGCAGGGGTGCACGGGTTATAGCAGTAGATCCATATCCGTTGAATAATCACCTCTTAATGAAGAATATTGAGTTGAACGGGTTTGACATGTCAAAGCTGGTCCTTGTCCAGGGGCCCGTGGCCAGCGAGTCTAGACTTGCCAAGTTCAACATTGCTAGGAGGCAGGGGCAACATACGTTGATCGACATTGATACACGGATAATATATAATACACTGACAACCACCATAGATGAGATTGTAGAGGTCACCAGGCTATATCCGGACATAATAAAGATAGATGTGGAGGGAAGCGAAATAGAAGTGCTAAGAGGGGCCAGTAAAACGCTGGCGGGAGCGGTAAAACATGTTATTATAGAGGCGGATAATAGTACTGAGAATGCAATAGACGAGATATTACAGGGATATGGATTTGAGAAGATAAAGATCCTAGACAGGTTACCTAACTCTGCTAAGAAGAACATACTGTATTCAAAAGTATACTAGCTTGGTGGTACCAGGGAGCTATGCAAACCTACGGAGCTGGGCGGACAGGGCTGTTTGAGATATACGTTAGGTGGTTGGCGGAGAATCTAGCCCCTTGAACCTCTACTTATCAGAGATGCTACCTCCTTCACAGGTCTTTCAACTCTCTTCCTGGCTGTGGCTACGTCTTTCTCTTTGCACCAGTCTTCATAGAAGCAAACGTGCATCGCTGTGGCGTCGGCCCATGCGTCATGCACCCATTCCCCGGGCTCGTCCTCTAGCCTCCTCTTCCACTCCCACAGCTCTCCGTGGCTGGTCAAGCGCTTCCCATCCCTCAGGTAGGCGTAGGCCTTGACTGTGAGGGCGGCGGCCTCCCATAGCTTCTCGGCTGCCTGCTTGACGTTGCCTTTACCCAGCTCCTCCCTTGCCTCCTCTAGGAGGTCCTCTGCGGCCTTGACATACTCTAAGGCTTTGTCCTTAGGGTCTAGGTCCTGGCTCAGGAGCCCGACTAGATACTCGTCGACACTGATGCCTAGCCGTTCAGCCTCCTCCCTGACGCGCCTAGCTAGCCTGCCGCGGATGAGGAGAGACTCAGACAACCTTGAGGCCCCGAGAATATAAAGTATGGCTTCCGCGGCTAAAAGAATGGACACAGTTAGCACTGTGAAAACGTGGCCCACAAAGTGGTCCATGGGGCGTGTTGCTGAGGCAGGGTGAGGGAAACCTTCGTTATGTCTCCCATACACTCTTCCCATATAGCTACTCGCCCGCTTTGTATGACTAGCTTGGCTACCACTCACGGTCCCCTTGTCAAGGCTTATACTAGGTTATCTGCCTCCTCCACTATTCTGGTAGTACCTGTGCCCCACCTCTCCCCCTGTTCATGATTGGAACACAACCATATGCAGAAATACATGTCAATGGAGCTCGCAGAAGATATCAGTTATCATTAGATATGCATGGGGATTGCTGTATCTCGGGCTAGCTTTAAGAGAGCTGGGTGAGTAAAATAAATCCTGGAGAGATGGCGTGGAGCGGAAGTTTAAATGGATTGAGATAAATCCGAATGTTTGCCATGGTAAACCAGTCTTTAAGGGTACAAGGGTTCTAGTAGCTGATGTTCTTGAAATGATTGCGTCTGGTATGAGTATCGAGGAGATTTTAGAGGAGTATCCCCAGCTAAACAAGGAGATGATTCTTGAGGCAATAGCTCTTGCAGCTGAGCTCCTTAGG
>JALWGG010000063.1 GCA_027013765.1 Acidilobaceae archaeon | reverse complement strand
ACTTAGTTGATCTTTAGACCCTCCTCCAGCGCCTTCTTATCAGGTAAACTATTGAAGAGATGAAGACGATGAAGAGTAATAGGGCAGGGATCTCTGATCCGCTCACTTCCCTCTTTTCAATGGGCCTAAAGGCGAAGATCTTCGAACCATCCGTGGATAAAGCATATACATATTTTCCGTGGACTGTGAGTAAGAAATCCCCTTTGGATATCAACTGGAGCGTTCCATTGTAGATGTAAAGCCCACTTTCAGTTACGAACACGGGATAATCCGAGATTACTCCACCTTTTATGTTGCCCCTATACACCTCCCCCTCCCAGGCGATCCTCGTCTCTACCGTGCGCCTGGTGTTGTTGTATAGCCTGACCACCACCCCCCTACCCCTCTCCCAGGGCTTCACTGTGGATACCGGGAGTGGGGGGTCTATCATGGTGATCCTCTTGAGGACCTCCCTCCCACAGCCGCCCCTGACCACGGCATGTGGCTTGCCCCACTTGGAATATATTATGTGGGTTGGGAGGTCCTCTACGCCGCCATTGTAGGGTATAACACTGTACTCCACCGCCACGCCACCCTGATCAGTCCAGGGATTGGGGAAGTATGGCCTCTTAACCAGGGTCAACCCAAGCTCCCCCCTCCTATAGGCTACTCCGTGTAGCTGGGGCGAGTAGAGGATCAGCCCCCTGGCCCCATCATTCACGCTCACCCACCTCTGCATAGGCGACTCATACTTTGGACCCTCAAGCTCGCTGACACCCCTCTCAACCCATCCGAAGGGCGCCTCGAAGTAGTATCTACCCTTGATTGATGGCTTGAACCAGGCCCTTGCAAGCACCCCCCGGCTCCTCCAGTCTATACGGGCCCTCACGTCCAGGGACTGGGACCCAGCGTCTATGCATACCAGTGCATCTATCAACCCTATACCACTCCACGAGGACCTCGCGGATGCGCATGCCCTCAGGGGGCCCCTGGCTACTACCTCAACCCTCCCCTCCATAGGCCTCCTATAGGTCTCTAGGGACTCCCTCTCCACGTCCCATGCATCCCACTCGGGTGGCTCGTCTATGTGGGCTTCATACCTGTTCCCCCAGTCCAGCATACGGGCCCCCTTATAGGTGAGGTCCTCAACCACACCCCCAGGACCTATCCTGGCCCTGATGTATCCGTTGCCAAGCACCACATACCCGTCCTCCTCGAAGGCATACGCCTCATCCCCGGGCTCCGTGATCCTAGGGGTAGATACGGATAGTGGGGGTGCATCCACCCAGACAAGGCACTTGCCCATGAAATCCTGGCACCCATCCACCCTGCCAGCGGCCTCCGCGACGAACCCGATCCTCCAGGGGTTCGGGTTGGCCACGTAGCTCCTGCACCCGGTTAGTTGCTCCAGGTCCTCATCCAGGGTCCTAGAGGCCTCCTCGACCACGCTCCTCAGGCGCTCCATGACCCCCTGGACGGCCTCCCTGGTCGCCGTCCCGGGGAGTATGTCGTGGAACTCGGCTACCAGGAGGACCTCCCATAGGCCCCTTGAATCCTTGACGCCAGCCCCCTCGGCTAGCTTTACCGCCTGTATGAAGTCCAGGGTCCTCAGCGCCCTCTCCGCCTCATAGACTAGCCTCTTAACCTCCTGGTTGGTGG
>JALWGG010000062.1 GCA_027013765.1 Acidilobaceae archaeon | reverse complement strand
ACCCCCCTCTACCCCCCATGCTCTTCATTATTGAGCCGCATAGCGGGCATCTGGGGTTGTAGCCCTCCTTGCGTGGGGCTAGTTGTAGTATCCATAGCTTCTCCAGCGCTATAGTAACCCTCCCCCGGGGGGTGTATGGCTTCACATGCCCTATACCCTCTATAACGTCTCCGGGCTCTAGTGATTCGAGGACCTTGTTCAGGGGCCATGCCTCCCTGAATGCTATCAGGTCGACCAGCCTATTATAAACCTCCGCGGTGACTACTGTGTGGCGGCCGGGAAGGACCTCCGGGCTCCCGGCTATCCTTGCATGGAAGCTCCCAACACTATAAGGTGTAAACCGGGGGGTTAACGGCCTCCTATGCTGGTCAACATGCTGGTTGCTACGGAAAACAGCCTTACATGTATAACCCTCGCACGAGGACCTCTCCGGATAGTACAGGTCTGGCCCCCACCCCCGGGCGCCCACGAGGACGGGGTCCCAGCCGCCGGGGCTCGATGCTAGGGATCCAGCAACATAATCCGCGTTGTTGAAGGTGTAGGAGGGGGATAAGCCCTCGACAAGGCCTATATCCCCCCTAACACACCTACCACTAGCCCATAGCTCATGATGCCTGTAGGCTATAACCTCAAACGTGTAGGGGTCTCCGGGGGCTAGGGCTGCCTGTGCCGCTGCAGCCCCCACGATACCCCTACCACCCCTATACAATGCACCCTCCCTGTCGAGCACCCTGGCTACATGCCAGGGGTCCACGGTGTCGTTTAGTGCATCCATGTATAGGCTCCTGAGCCTTGGACTCCTCCAGGCGGATCCGACTGTTACCACTACCCCGGGAGCCTTACCACTCCTCCAAGGCCTACCACCAGTATACTCCTGGGCTAGCCTCCAAGCCTCCTCCAAGAGCTCCCTGGGCTCTATGCTTGTATGGATCCTTAGGAGCGTCGCCGCGTTGCCACGGGTCTTCCAGGGTATGGCTGGGTTGAGCCTGACTATTAATGGGTAGTCTGCGAGGTCCTCCACCCACCCGAGCCTGTGTATGTGTTTTAAGAAAATTATTGTGAAGTGTGTAGTGCAACCCCCATACTGGCTGTCTAGGTCGTCGAATGATATGGAGGCGATCAACCCTACTTGGCCTTCTTCACCACCACTATACTAGTCAGAGTACTCTTGACCCCGTCCATCCTCCTGATCTTCTCCGTGATCAGGCTCCTGAGGGTATCCATATCCTCTGCCTCCACAACGGCTATCAGGTCGTGTATCCCGTATACCATGTAGACCTCCTTGACCTCGGGGAGCTCGAATAGCTTATCCAGTATCTCATTCTCCTTACCAACATCAGTGTTTATCATAACGATTGCCTGGCTAGCCATCCTTACGCACCCTGGCCATGGTTATGATATAAACGCTTGGAGGAATATAAAGATACTCCTGATTTGGGTGAGGTATTTATAGGGTAAAAAATTCTGGGGGGTTGGATCGTGGATTATAGCCGGTTTATGCCCTCCTCCTATATGCTACGGCTAGGGCTGCTCCGAGTAGTACTACTCCAGCGAGTACTAGTAGTGCCGGGGCTCCGCTGACAGCTATCTCAGCCTCTCCACCCACTACCGGTGATGGCGTGTAGTATAGCACGAATGGAGTCCCTGTCAACTCGTCTAGCGTCGGGCTGGTTGTAGAGTCTATCCATACCGTTATAGTGTTGGTGTCGGGGTCTACCACGTAGTTGCTCGCCTCAACCCACTCTGCACCGTTGTACCAGTACAGCCTTATGTCCTCACTATACCTCTCCGGCGGGTCTGGGTAGCTTACAACCATTTGCAGCCACCCTACGCCGCTTGCATTGATTATCGCGGTGTCGAATATCATGAATATCGGGGCTGTGGGGAGCCCGTCAGCGGCTGGGATGTCGGATAGCTCCAGTATCTGTATGCTCACCGGGGCGTTGGTCACCTCTATGGTGAATGTTGTCCCAGCAGGTCCCACGGGTGCTGTATCGGTGAATACACCGTTCTCGACGAAGCCGAAGCTGGCGCCGGTGGTGCCTGGGGGTATCATGTAGAACCATGCTGATATGTTTGTTGAGTCTCCTACAACATCAACGGCCTCCACGGTAACTATATACCTCTCTCCTGGGGCCACGTATGGGGTCAGGTCGAAGCTGTTTCCGGTCAATCCTGAGGCTAGTAGTGTGCCGTTCAGGTACACGTTGAATGTTACAATGCCGAATGGCTCATCGGTGAACGGGTCCCACCTTGCAACTGCCGTGCCTGCCGCGACGTCTATATCAACAGTCACGTTGGTGCCTGTATAGACTGGTGGGCCCCTGTCGAATAGCCATAGTATAGTGTAGTTCAGTAGTGTATACTTGGTCGTGGAGTCTAATATGCTATCCCATGGGAAGGCGTAGTACACAGTCCTCGACTCGCCCGTGGATATTCCATCGGGCCTGGAATCATATGTTACTATAGCTGAGTAACCAAAGCTCCAGTTGGCTACATCAACCCCACCATTCACAGGCACCACAGCATCAGGCCATCCCTCTCCGCTTGAGTCTATGTCTATGGTTGTTGATGGCAGGAACCTAGTCACCGCATGGTCCCTAGTCACCTCGATAGTGTAGGTACTCGGCCACAGGTCGCCTACGTATTCTGCATGGGCTACATCAGTCATTATGGGTGTTCCACTCCAGAACCAGCCTCTGTCTCCGCCCTCAAGCAGTATACCACCGTCATAGTATAGCGCGTAGTACCATAGGGCTATAGCGTCTAGTATGTCAGCGAATGGATACCATACGCCACCGCTGAACATGCCCACCACTGGGAAGTCACCGCTCAGTATAGCGTCGGCGGCCACCTGCTGCAAGTCGTTGTCCCATAGGAACATGGTTACTCCGAGGGTACCGTCCAGGCTTAGTACATCGCCTATGTTGGTGGTGTATGGGTCTCCCGTCCAGAATCCATATACATTATCCCATACTACTAGCATGTTCAGCGGGTCATAGCCTACTATCGGGGTTATGTAGGCGTCCCATACAACATCGCCATCCATTGTGAATGGTAAGGAGTAGTATTCATAGTATCCAGGCATGCTGACCTCAACCCTAACATCTAACCTGCTATATACCTGCATTGAGAACTGGCCGCTTGCATCGGTGTAGGTGGAGTTGTATACTATTGAAAGGTCTGGGGATACAGCCATTACCAGGGCTCCGGGTACCGGGTCGAATGTCGACACGTCGTATACGGTGCCGTTTAGCCAGTACTTTGTTGGGACGTAGAAGCCGAATATTACCTGGTATGTCGGGTTCACATCAAGCAGTATCCTACCCCAGTATAGCCTGTCTCCAGGAGCTGTTGCCGGGACGGATATTGATAGGTTTAGTGTGGAGTTGAGCGTGAAGGTATCCCCAACGCTCGGCGATGTTATCCATGAGGAGTAGTCGTTCCCATACACATCATAAAGCTCGACGCTTAACACAGTGGCTGTCGATACGCTGGGTGATAATGCTATTAGGTCCACGGTTCTCCACACGGTCACACCAGTCCCGTTGGGATCTACAAGGCCGAAGCTGACCTTGGCAGGTATTGGTAGGAACGGCGTCGTGATGGCTGCTGTTATATTAGGTATTCCACCGCCCTGTATGTAGGGGTTCATAACGTAGGGGTCTGTAACCGAAGACTCGTCTAGGTCCATCATAGCGGTGGATATTAGTGCGGACCTGATCATCTCAGGAGTCCAGTCTGGATGGGCCTGCTTGATCAATGCGACGAGGCCGCTTATCATCGGGGCGCTGAAGCTTGTACCACTCCATATAGCCGTCCGGTAGGTCCCCGGCGGGTCTCCATAGGGCTCGGCAGCCATCGTGGATATCACATACCTGCCATAGGCAGTTATATCAGGCTTTATATCAAAATTCACGGGATTCGGGCCCCAACTGCTGAAGTCTGCGATAGTATTCGTCTTGGTTGCAGCACCAACAGCTATAGCTCCCTGAGCCGCTGCAGGGCTACCCACTGTATAGTAGCCTGGACCCTCGTTTCCAGCAGATATTACACAAGTTATGCCGTAGACATATGTAGCAGTATCAATGGCCATCATCATCGAATCATATCCAGAAACTGGTCCTCCCAGACTCATGCTAATGATGTCGGCGCTCTCATTGATCGCATACTCTATACCGTCTAGTATTGCTGTACCAGGGCATCCTCCCGCAGCGCTGCATACCTTCACACCTATTAGGCTGGCATCTGGAGCCATTCCCTGCAGCCTTGTCGTGGTCCTACTCCATAGGTAGGATTCGATGACCTCCGGTGGTGCTGGACCCTCGACATCGTCATAGAATATTACATCAGTCGGGTCGCTGGCGTTGTACACCATTATATCATCAAGCCACCACCCGTAATACTGAATGGAAGAATCTGGATCATACTGGAAGCTTATGTACAGCATAGCGACTCCAGGGTCTAGTGTTATGTTGAACGACTCGGTAAGCGGGTCAAATCCGTCCCCAGTATAGTCTGCTAGGAGCGTGGGCGTCGGGTCTACATCGGTCCAGTAGTACACATAACCATAGTCGAAGCCGTCCTCGATCCAGTATCTGTGGGTGAAGTTCAGGGTCACAGTGCTCCCGCCATAGCCGGTAACGTCTATACCATACGTCAGGTTAGCGATTCCCGGGTAATTGAATTCACTCGCATCATTGTAGTTTACGCTGTGCCATAGTCCTTCACCGTTTAGCCACGGGGATACCCCCCTAGCGGCTATTATTCCTGCAACAAATGTTCCGTGGCCGTGGTCGTCATAAGGGTCTGGCTCGTTGTTTATGAAGTCTGCCCATGCAATTACTGATCCATTCAGCTCCGGGTGGGCCTCCTCTATACCGGTATCTAGTACTGCCACGGTGACCCCACTACCGTTTAGGCCTAGCGTGTTGTAGACTGTGAATGTGTCTAGGAGCGCGTGGGAGTCGAATATGGTTATCTGTGCCACATCATTTACATCGACGAAGTCGACGTAGTCCTCCTTGGCTATGTCAACTGCGATCCTTAATATGTACTCTGGGTTGTCTGAGTCTATCTTA
>JALWGG010000061.1 GCA_027013765.1 Acidilobaceae archaeon | reverse complement strand
CCTCGATGCCTGGAGTCCAGGACCGCCGCAACCCCAAAATCCAGGACCTTGACCACCAGTTCCCCGGACACATCCAGCACCATCACGTTGTCCGGTTTCAGATCACGGTGGACAATGCCCCGGTTGTGCGCATGTTCCAGCGCAGCGGCCACGGAATGGACGATTTTCATGGCCAAAGCCGGGTCCAGTCGTTCCTCCTGGTCCAACAAATAGGCCAGGGATCGGCCGCTCAACAACTCCATGGTAATGAATATGTAGCCTTCCTGGGACACGCCGTAATCCAGTACCTGCACGATGTTCGGATGGCGCAGATTTGCCACGGCACGGGCTTCGCGTTCAAACCGCCCGATGAAATCGGCATCATCCGCCAAATATGAATGTAGAATTTTCAGGGCAACATAGCGGTCGAGACCGGGCTGGTAGGCTTTGTACACTTCCGCCATTCCCCCGCGTCCCAATCGGGCGACAATTCGATATTTACCAACGGTTTTTCCAATTAAATCGGGCATAAAATCACACTTGTGGGGTTAAATTATAGCAAAATTATAACACTGCCCCGCCATTGCGTCAATGTGAAAATTGTCTCGCGAATATTTGGCATTTGGCATCACCCCCGCTATAATTCAAATAGTGAATTTTGGATTATGGCACAAACAAAAGAAGAACACACCCTTTCAATTTTAGAAAACATTGAGCGCAACCCCGAGATAACCCAAGCCGATTTGGCGGCACAGTTGGGCATAGCAGTGGGAAGCGTGAACTGGTACATCAAGCGTATGGTTAAAAAAGGCTGGGTGAAAGTTTCGCGGATGCAGCGGCGGCGATTACGCTATCTGCTCACCCCGCAGGGCATCAGCGAAAAAAGCCGGTTGACCGCCTCGTTTTTGCAGGCATCGCTAAAATGGTACCGGCTGACACGCAGCGACACCAAACGTCTGTTGAATGATGTTCGCCGCGCCGGATTCGACGCGGTGTGTATTGAAGGGGACGGCGATTTGGCGGAAATTGTGTACCTGACGTGTCTGGAAGCGGGGGTGTCGGTGCTGCCGGAAGTTGACACGGCATATCCCGTTTTCAAAATTGTAGATTTTCACACCCGGTTAGAGATGCCGGGAAGAGACAACCATCAGAAAGGATAGTCTATTTTGAGTAATTATCTGGTTACCGGTGGTGCCGGTTTCATCGGCTCAAATATCGCAGAGGAACTGTTACGGCGTGGGCACACTGTCCGCATTTTGGATAATTTCTCTACCGGACAGCGACGCAACATCAAGTTGATACAGGCAGATGAACAATCGGCAAAACGGTTGGAAGTCATCGAAGGCGATTTACGCAGTTATCATATCGTGCAAGAAGCGGTCGAAGGGGTAGATTATGTTTTGCATCAAGGGGCATTACCGTCTGTACCGCGCTCGGTAAAAGACCCGCTCACTTCCAACGAAGTGAATGTGGTGGGCACGCTCAATTTGCTGCAAGCGGCGCGCAAAGCCGGTGTCAAACGGTTGGTTTATGCCTCGTCGTCGTCGGTTTATGGAGATAACCCCACACTGCCCAAAGTGGAAACGATGGCGCCGGCGCCACTTTCGCCGTATGCTATCTCAAAATTGGCGGCGGAACAGTATTGCCGCGTGTTTTACCAACTATATGGG